>JANLFJ010000026.1 GCA_024655825.1 Peptococcaceae bacterium
TATGCTTGATTTGCGATTAGAAAATCATAAAAATAGCTTACATCGCAAAAAGCTCGGTTTTTATTGGCCTTGACAAGAGTAAGAAAAGAATGCACAATTTAAATGGTCTATCCTATTTAAATCTATCCTAAATTTAATATCAGGTTAAAAAGGAATGTGATACCTCAAAATGCCGGAATTATTTGGTCCGATCAAAAGAATGAGAGTTGCGGAAGAGCTGGCGGCGCAAATCAAGCAAAGCATATACAATGGAACGCTTAAACCAGGGGATAAACTGCCAAGTGAAAGGGCCCTGGCCAAACGGTGCTCAACCAGCAGGGTCTCTGTGCGCGAAGCTTTTCGAATACTCGAAAAAGAAGGATTATTACTGATAAAACGAGGGGTTGAGGGCGGAGCTTTTATTATCGAGGTCAACAACAAAACGGTAGAAGACTCTTTGGGCGTCTTTTACCGGTACGGAGACGTTTCCTTTCATCACATTTCGGAAACCCGCTTGATTATCGAACCGGAAATTGCCAGGCTGGCCGCCGCAAACAGAACGGCCGAAGACCTGGAAAAAATAGAAGATGTGATTGAGCACGGCCAGCGGTTAATAGACCAGGGCGTATACGACGTGGACGCTCAGCTCAGGTTTCACTACATACTCGCCCAGACTTCCAGGAACCCGGTCTTGATAGCAATTTTAAATTCCGTGATATCCTACCTGGAAAAAAACGTGCCGCTATTGAATCCCAACCCGAACATTCAGAAGCACGTCAAAGACCAACAGGCCCATCAAAAAATATTTAACGCCATTGAATGCGGGGATGAGGAAGCGGCATTCCGTCAAATGAAAGAACACATCCTAACATTCGGGCTGATTTCTGCTGTTAACCAGGAGGTCCGGAACGGGAAACGAAAAGGCCGGTAACCCCCGGCCCGCAGACCCTCCAGCCTCAAGCGGTCACCGGTCCGGAAATTTTCCGGTGAGCAGGAAGGAGGAAAGTGAATTGGGATTTTTCTTTTATAATATGGGAGTTTTGGACGGCATCCCCAGCAAAATGCGCATTGAAACGGACAACATCACGGTCCGGCAGTTCATCCGGCACCTTTCCGCAACAGGCAAACCAAATGCGGCTGATATCATCCTCGACAATGCAAGCCGTGTAAAACCCGGATTTCTACTCATCCTTAATGGGACAAATATATTTGATCGCCAGGGCTTGGACACTATCATACCTAGCGAAGGGCAGCTACTATTGACAGTCGAGTTGTATGGAGGCTAAGAAACAAAACAAATAAGCGCCCATGCCGGGCGCCGGTTGAACAGCACGGGGCGTTCATTCCCCGTGCATCAGTTTATAAAAAGCATCCCAGGGCATCGGTTTATTGAACAGATACCCCTGCCCGTATCCGCAGCCCAGGCCTTTTATTATTTCCAGCTGCCGCTCGGTTTCAATGCCCTCGGCCACTACCTGGATGTCCAAGTCCTGGGCTATAGCCAGTACGGCCTTGACGATCTTTTTCTCTTTTTCGTTTTCTATCCGCTGGATGAATGACTTGTCGATCTTCAGCTTGTCAATGCTGAAACTCACCAGCCTTTTAAGAGAAGAAAAACCCGTCCCGAAATCGTCCAGTGCTAAAGGAATGCCGATTTTTTTCAGCTGTTCAATGTTCTCGTTCACAATAGCCAAATCGCCGGCCAAAGCGCTTTCTGTGATTTCAAATTCCAGTTCCCCTTCCTTCAGGCCATAATGGTCGATATGCCATTTTACCCTGGCCGCGAAGTTGCTGGCCTCCAGTTGTTTGGACGAAACATTCACCGCAATAGGCAGGCTGGAGTCCCCCGCTTTTTTGCACCTGATTATGGCTTCACACGCTTTGCGGAGAACGGCCTCTCCCAAAGCATGGATCAGCCCCATCTCTTCCGCCGCAGGGATAAACCTGTCCGGCGGCACGCTCCCCAGCAGCCTGCCATTCCACCTCAGCAGGGCCTCTGCAGCAACGATCCTCATGCTTCCCAGATCGATGACCGGCTGAAAAAACAGTTGAAACTCGTCTTTTTCCAGTGCATTCCTCATCTCGGCCTCGAGCAGGAAACGCTCTCGGATTTCCTTGCCCAACCCCGTAGAAAACAAAACCACCCGGCCATTATCGGCCGGGGACTTCTTGGCCTTGTACATAGCCATGTCGGCATTTTTAAGCAGGGTGGCGGCATCCTGCCCATGAGCAGGATACCGCGCAATGCCGATGCTGGCTGAAAGGTAAAATTCGTAGCCGTCAACCATTATTGGAGAATGCAGGACGCCCAGCATTTTACGGCCCATGTTCAGCAGTTCGTCCGCCCCATCAGGCCCCTGAACAACCGCCGCGAACTCGTCTCCCCCGTACCTGGCAAACAACGAACCCCTTGGCGCCGATCTCTTCAGCAGCCTGGACGCCTTCGCGAGCACCATGTCGCCAACGTGGTGGCCGATGGTATCATTGATTTCTTTAACGTTATCAAGATCAATAAACATTACAGCAAATGTCTTCTGTTCTTCCTCGGCCTGTATGATTAAACCTTCAAGCCGTTCAACGAAATGCCGCTTGTTGCACAACCCCGTGAGGTAATCCTGGATTGACTGCCTTTTCAGTTTCCTGAACAGTTTTTTGCGTTCTTTTTTCAGCCGTTCCACGTGTTCAATATTTATTACTGTGGCGCAGACCGTAGCCCCGTATGCATACAGCTCAACCTCGGAAAGAAACTCTTTCCCGCTTTTTTGTTTATGCAGCCAGCGAAACCGGTGGCAGCCAACTTTGCAAGCCGTCTCAATCATCCTGCGGCCCTTGGTTATTGACTCCTCGCCGTCCGGCTGGAACTCTGGCGAAAGTTCATAAGGCGGCCTTCCCAGTAATTCCTCCTTTGTCTTATAGCCGAACACCTTAACCGCCTTTCGGTTGCATAGCACGATCTTTTCTTGGTCCATGACAAAAAACGGCAGCGGGAACGTTTCTATCAACTGACCCATTGTGAGATCCGCCAATCTTTCAGGCATTTGCTATCCCTTCTTTCTCGCCTTCGCCCCATTCGCTTTTCCGCGGATTCGATGAAAAACCGGTTTGACTGAAATTTCTAATAACACATCAGTATTATATCACGTTACATACAGTTTTTATATGTTTTCATCGTTGCAGCCGCCAACAGCGGGCAGGGGACAAGTCCCCTGCCCGCATTATGGCCATGGTCAAATCACATATCAAGAAATTTTCCGGCCCGCAGGCGGAAAACAGGTTCCGGCACACTGCCGCGCTTCAGGAGTTGAAGCAGTTTCTCCTCTGGATAATCCATGGTTTTGAACAGGTACAGGTCCGCTTGGCAGCCGGCTTTGACGGCGCCCCGGTCCTTTTCTCCCAGCACCTCCGCCCTGAACGAGGTGAGACCGGCCAGCAGTTCTTTGACTCCGGTTTCTCCCGCCGGTTCCCTTTGCGGGACCAGGATCACCTTGGACCCGGCCGGGTACTCGCCACTCAGGCGCAAAAACATCTCGCCGGGGGATACGCCGAGCGCGCTGGCCGCTTCCGCCAGGCTGAGGCCGCGGTAAGGCCCCTCAAGCAAGTAAATCTCGCCTGCCTCGTAGCGGGGATAGCTGGTCTTCAGCAGGTGCTCCACGAACCCGTCCTCCTTGTTAAACTGCAACGGCCAGGGAATGGCCGTGAGGCCGCCGGCGTCAAAAACAGGCGAGTTCTTCTGGTTGATATAACCCACCCCGCAGATATAGCCGTCCCGGATGGCGATGTCTCCCCGGAACGGCCCGTTTTCGCCGGTCCCGTCCAGGATCCGGGCATGCTTGATCACCAGGTCGTAAGGCTCCGTGGCCCGGAAAAGGTAGGTGTACCCCTTGATTTTCAAACCGGCAAACACACCCAGGGAAAGGGCATAACTCATCAGCCCCGCCAGCGCTACAACCAGTAATCCAAAAAACCCGCTTTTCAACCGGGCCACACCCCTTGCTCCTTTCCCTGATAATCATAACCTTTCTTTGAGGAGTTTGTTCACCAGACCCGGGTTGGCCTGGCCCTTCGTTTCTTTCATGACCTGTCCCACCAGGAAACCCATGGCTTTCTCCTTGCCGCTCTTGTAATCCGCCACCGGCCCGGGGTTGCCGGCAATTACTTTATCGACAATCGCCGCCAGCGCCCCCTCGTCGGAAATCTGGGCCAAGCCCTGCTCGCTGATAATGGTTTCGGGGCTTTTTCCCGTCGCAAACATCTCTTCAAACACGGCCTTGGCCATTTTCCCGCTGATGGCCCCACTGGCCTGCAGCTTCAGCAAGGCTGCCAGATCGGCCGGCGCGATTTTGTTTTCCCGCATTTCCATCCCGCTGGCGTTCAACAGCCTCAGCAGCTCGCCCATGAGCCAGTTCGAAACCGTCTTCGGCTCGTTGAACTCCGCCGCCACCGCGTCAAAGTAGTCAGCCAGGTCCCTGCTGCCCGTGATGATCGACGCGTCGTATTCCGGAAGGCCCATTTCCCTGACCAGCCGCTCTTTGCGGGCATCGGGCAGCTCGGGAAGGGAGGCCTTAAGCTTGGCGACCCAGCCGGGATCAATGACGATGGGGACGAGGTCCGGATCGGGGAAATAGCGGTAGTCGTGGGCTTCCTCCTTGCTCCGCAGGGAGACGGTAACGCCTCTTTCCTCATCCCAGGACCGCGTTTCCTGGATGACGCGCCCGCCTTCCTCCAGTATTTCCCTTTGCCGTTTCGCCTCGTATTCTACCGCCCGCTGCAGCGAGCGGAAAGAGTTCATGTTCTTCACTTCCGTCTTGGTCCCCAACCCTTCAGTGCCCAGCGGACGGAGCGAGACGTTGGCGTCGCAGCGCAGCGAGCCCTGCTCCATTTTTACGTCGGACACGTCCAGGTACTCCAGGATTGACCTGAGCTTCTCCATGTAAGCCCTGGCCTCTTCCGCCGAGCGCAGGTCCGGTTCGGAGACTATCTCGATCAGCGGCACCCCCGTCCGGTTTAGGTCGACCAGGGAATAGCCGGAAGTGACAATGGAAGAACTGCCGTGCAGGAGTTTCCCGGCGTCTTCCTCCATGTGCACCCTGGTTATCCCGATCCTTTTGGTCCCGCCGCCGGAATTTATCTCCAGGAAACCGTTCCGGCAGATGGGCAGGTCATACTGGGAGATCTGGTAGTTCTTGGGTAAATCCGGGTAGTAGTAGTTTTTACGGTCGAATTTGCTAAAAGACGCGATCTCGCAGTTTAAGGCCAGCCCCGCCTTCACGGCAAATTCCAGCACCTTTTCGTTGAATACCGGCAACACGCCCGGCAGCCCCAGGCAAACGGGACAGACGTGGGTGTTGGCCTCGCCCCCGAAGGCGGTGGGGCAGGAGCAGAATATCTTGGTGATCGTCTTCAGTTCCACGTGAATCTCCAGGCCGATCACGGTTTCATACTGCCGGTTCATTCTTCCACCGTCCTTTCCAGCACAGGCCTCGGCCTGGTCAGGTCCGTCCCCTGCTCCAGGGCGTAGCCGGCGCGCATGAGGGTCCCTTCGTCGAACGCCTTCCCGATGAGCTGCACGCCTACCGGCCTGCCCCCGACAAGGCCAAAAGGAATGGAGAGGGCAGGAATCCCCGCCAGGTTTACCGGGATCGTGCAGACGTCAGACAGGTACATGGTGAGCGGGTCCGCGGTCTTCTCCCCCGCCTCGAAGGCCGGTGTGGGAGAGGTGGGAGTGAGCAGGCAGTCGTACTTCTCAAAAGCGAGGTCGAAATCCCGTTTCACCAGTGTCCGGACCTTCATGGCCTTGAGATAATACGCGTCATAGTAGCCCGAACTCAGGGCGTAAGTGCCCAGCATGATGCGGCGCTTCACCTCTTCGCCGAACCCTTGGCTGCGCGTCTTGCTGTACATGGAAACGATGTCGCCAGCCTCGACCCTCAACCCGTACTGGACGCCGTCATACCGGGCCAGGTTCGAGCTGGCCTCGGCCGGAGCAATGATATAATACGTGGGCAGGGCGTATCTGGTATGGGGCAGCGAAACCTCTTCGCAAACGGCGCCCAGTTTTTCCAGCGTTTCGGCGGCCCGTTTCACCCAGCCGCGCACTTCATCATCCAGACCTTCGCCCAGGTATTCCCTGGGCAGGCCGATCTTCAGTCCCCGGACGTCGTCAACCAAAAACCGCGTGTAATCCGGCACCTCGAGGGGGGCTGAGGTGGAATCCCGTTTGTCATGGCCCGCGATGACGTTCATGACCAGGGCGCAGTCCCTCATGTCCCTGGTCAGGGGTCCAATCTGGTCCAGGGAAGAGGCGTAGGCCACCAGGCCGTAGCGGGAAACCCTGCCGTAGGTGGGTTTTAACCCGATGACGCCGCAAAAGGCGGCCGGCAGCCGGATTGACCCCCCCGTGTCGGACCCCAGGGCAAAAACCGCTTCTCCCGCAGCCACCGCGGCGGCAGAGCCGCCGCTTGAACCCCCCGGCACGGCCCGGAGGTCATGCGGGTTCCTGGTGGCGAAAAAGCCGGAGTTTTCCGTGGACGATCCCATGGCGAACTCGTCCAGGTTGCATTTGCCCAGCAGCACGGCGCCTGCGGCCAGGAGTCTTTCCGTCACCGCCGCGTCGTAAGGCGGTATGAAATTGTATAGAATCCGGGAAGCGCACGTCGTCTTGATCCCCTTGGTGCACATGTTGTCTTTCATAGCCATGGGTATGCCGGCCAGTGGCGGCAGTTTCTCGCCGCGCGCCCTCTTTTCGTCGGTTTCGGCAGCCTGCTTCAGGGCCAGGTCCCCGGTAACGGTCAGAAAGGCCCTGACCTGGTCGTCAACCTCCTCGATCCGCCGCAGATAAGCCTTGGTCAGTTCAACGCTGCTTATTTCCCGTTTGTTCAACAGCTCGCCCAGTTCGTGAGCGGTCAGGCTTGTCAAGGACAAAGCGCCATCTCTCCTCTCTCATCAAAAGCTTCATCTATACCAGCCGCGGAACCTTGAAGCAGCCGTCTTCCTCTTCCGGGGCATTAGCCAGGGCCAGTTCCTTTGCCAGGCACTCCTCCAGCCTGTCTTCCCGGAAAACGTTTTTGAGAGGCAGCACGTGGGCCGTCGGTTCCACCCCGCCGGTATCGACCTGGTTCAAGACTTCCATGTATTCGAGGATCGCGCTTAAAGTTTCGGCATACTTTTGTTTTTCCTCGGCCGAGAGCTCCAGGCGGCTCAGCATGGCCACGTGTTCCACTTCCCGCACGCTTATTCTCATCAGATTCACCACCCTCGTTTCGCCGGTTAATTTCAAATGCCGCGTTCAAATATAGTCTTCCCTTACCGGGGAAAATGTTTCCACTGTGAGAGAATCTTCTGCAACTTCCACGCTGTGTTCTTCATTTCCCGGGATCACCCAGCTGTCGCCGGGTTTCAGGTCATGCCTCTCCCCGTTGACCGTCAATACGATGCGGCCGGCAACGAGATACCCGGTTTGCTCCTGGGGATGTTTGTGCGCCGGCAGTGCAGCGCCCTTTGACAGTCTGAACTCGCTTAACAGGGTGTTGTCCCCGTACACCAGCGTTTTCCGTTCGACGCCTGGCAGCATTTGCCTGTAGCCGGCTTCCCCCGCCCTGTTCACCTTGCCTCTGGACATGGTTCTTTCCTCCTCCCGTGAGTCTCGCTTGAACAGCTCTTAAATAATTAATCATGTTCCTGGCTTCGGTACTGCTCCAGCAACCCCTCCAATTCATCCTCGCCGATGATCTTTGGCTGCGCGCCGCCCGCGGCAAGCAGGGCGCGGGCCTTGTCCAGCTTGGAACCGGGATTCTCTCCCGCAATGACATAATTGGTCTTTTTGCTGACGCTCCCGGAGACATTGGCTCCCAGGCCGCTTAGAAGCTTTTCGATTTCGGAACGGGTATAGCGCCGGAGGGTGCCGGTCACCACCACTGTTTTATCCCGGAAAGGATTTTCCGCCGCGGCCCGTTTCGTTTCTTTCGGCTTCACCCCGGCCGCCAGCAGTTTTTCGATGCTCCTTCGTATTTTTTCATCCCGGAAAAAGCCGCTGATGCTGTCCGCCACGACCTCGCCCACGTCCGGGACAGCCAGCAGTTCTTCGCGGGTGGCCCGCATCAAGGCCTCCAGCGATAAAAAGGCGCGCGCCAGGTCGGTAGCGGTCTTTTTACCGACATGAGGTATGCCCAGGGCGTAAATGAAGGCGTCAAGTTCCGGCTCCCTGCTGTTTTTTATTGCCGAAATCAGGTTGGCGGCCTTCTTTTCCTTGAACTTCTCAAGAGGCAGGAGGTCCTCTTCCGACAGGCCGTAAAGGTCGGAAATCTCGCGGATGTTCAGTTTTTCAAAAAGCTGCAGGGCCGTCTTTTCATTGAACCCTTCGATGTTCATGGCTTCCCGGCTCGCAAAATGGACAATGCTTTTTACCAGCTGCGGTTTGCAGGAGAGCGAGTTTTCGCAATAAAGGTGCGCGCCGTCCTGGACCAGGCGCGAGCCGCACGCCGGGCAGCGGCCGGGAGGTTCAATTTCCTTTGTCCCGGCCGGCGTTCCTTCCGCCGCGCCCGTGATTTCCGGGATGACATCATTGGCCCGGCGCACAAAAACGCCGGCGCCGATCCGCACGCCCTTTCGCTGGATGTCGTCCATGTTGTTGAGGGTTGCCCGCCTGATGGTGACCCCGCCAATCTCCACCGGCTTCAGCAAGGCGGTGGGCGTTACCTTGCCGGTCCGGCCCACGTTCCACTCCACGTCCAGCAAGGTCGTCGCGGCGTCCCTGGCTTCAAACTTGTAGGCCGTGGCCCAGCGCGGGAATTTGATCGTGTACCCCACAACCTCGCGGATCCGCAAGTCATTGACGGCCACTACCAGGCCGTCAATCTCGAAGTCGTAAGAATCCCGCTCGGCGGCGGCAGCGGCTGTCGCTGCGATCACTTCGTCTATGCTCGCGCACTTCCTACGGTACGGGTGGACCGGCAACCCCTGTTCCTCAAGGAAAGAGAGGACCTCATCGTACGAGTTGAAAGGCGGTCCGTCCCAGTAGCCAATATCGTAGACATAGGCGATAAGCTTCCGGCGGGCGGTTTCCCTTACGTCCAGGTTGCGCAGGGCGCCGGCCGCGCCGTTGCGCAAATTTTTAAGCGGGACTTCGGCCCGGGCATTGTACTCGGCGAAGGCCTGCTTGGTCATGAGCGCCTCCCCCCTCACTTCCATCGAGTAAGGGCTCTTGATGCGCGGCGGGACCGTCCTGATGGTCCGCACCTGGGGAAGGATCTCCTCGCCCACCTCTCCCGTTCCCCGGGTAGCCGCGTGACGCAGCGTTCCTCCTTCATAGGTGAGATTGATGGTCAGCCCGTCGAATTTCAGGGTGACAATATAGGAAAGCGGCGGCAGCTTTTCACCGCTCTGGTCTTCGTATTCTTTGATCATCCTGAGCAGGCGCTTTTCCCACTCCCGGAGCTCTTTATCGCTCTGGACCTTGTCCAGGCTCCACAGCTTCGCTTTATGGACGTGCTTTTTGAACCCGTCCAGCACGGCGTCCCCGACGCGCTGGGTGGGCGAACCGGGCAGGACGACCCCCGTCTCCGTTTCCAGCGCCCTTAAACGGTCATATAGCGCGTCGTATTCGGCATCGCTGACCGTCGGCGCATCCAGCGTATAATACTCGTAAGCATAACGGTTAAGTTTTTCCACAAGCTCTTTCATTATTTCCAGTTTTTCCTGCTGGGACACATTGATCCCCCTTCCTCACTTCACCTTCCGCAGCGGGGCGTAACGGGTCAGCACCGTCTTGATCCCCTGCCCCGGAAAGGCGATCTGCAGTTCGGTATCCTCGCCCTGGCCGCGTGTGCCCACGATCACGCCCGGCCCCCACTTCTTATGTTCCACCTTGTCGCCGAGAAGAAAACCGAAATCGCCAGTACCGTGAAACGCTGCGGGAGGCGCCGCCGGCGTGGTCTTAAAAAAGCCTGTCTCTTTTTTATATTCTTCCCACAAACCCGGGGGTATTTCCTCCAGGAAGCGGGAGGGCACATTATAGCTCTTTCGCCCGAAAAGGTTGCGCTGCCGGGCATGTATAAGATACACCCTTTCTTTGGCCCTGGTCAAGGCCACATAGCAGAGCCTGCGCTCTTCTTCCAGCTGGTCGTCGAGCAGGCTGCGGGCATGCGGGAAGATGCCCTCTTCCAGGCCGGCCAGGAATACATTGGTAAACTCCAGACCCTTGGCCGTGTGCATGGTCATGACGACAACCGCATTCGCCTCTTCCTCGTAAGCATCCAGGTCAGTGACCAGCGCCACCTGGCTCAAAAAATCGCTCAACGATGGCTCGCCGGTCCGCTCGTCGTATTCCTGGGCAACTGTCAAGAACTCCTTCAGGTTCTCCACCCTGCTTAACGATTCAATGGTGTTTTCTTTAAGAAGCTCTTCCAGGTATCCGGTCTCGGCCAGGATCCTTTCAGTAAGGACTGTTACCGGGACCTCGCCCGCCCACGCTCGAAACCTTTCCAACAGCCGGGTAAACCCCGTGACATCCCTGGCGGCCTTTGGGTTCAAGCCCGCGCCGTCAGGCTGCTTCAACGCCTCGTATAAGCTGAGATTGGCGGACGCGGCAAACTCTTCGATTTTCTGGATGGTGGCCTCGCCGATGCCCCGGCGCGGCACGTTGACTATGCGCAGCAGGCTCACCCTGTCGCCGGGATTGACCAGCACCTTCAGGTAAGCCAGGATGTCTTTAATCTCCATGCGCTCGTAAAATTTTTGACCGCCGACGATCCGGTAGGGTATGCCTTTTTTCATAAACCATTCTTCCAGTACCCTTGACTGGGCGTTGGTCCTGATCAGCACGGCCGAGTCCTGGTATCGCCCGTTTTTTTCCACCAGTTCGATTATCCTTTCGCCTATAAAGCGGGCCTCGTCATGCTCATCCTCGGCACGGTACAGCAGAAGCGGCTCGCCTTCCGCGTTTTTTGTCCAGAGTGTTTTTCTCTTGCGCGCCCTGTTGTGGTCGATCACCCCGTTGGCGGCCGCCAGTATGCGGCCGGTTGACCGGTAGTTTCGCTCAAGCTTGATGACCCTGGCCTGGGGGTAGTCGCGTTCGAACTCCAGGATATTCCGCACGTCGGCCTGCCGGAACCCGTAGATGGACTGGTCGTCGTCGCCGACCGCAAACAGGCTGCGGTTCCTTTGCGCCAGCAAGTTGACAAGCATGTACTGGGCATGATTGGTATCCTGGTACTCGTCCACCAGGATATGCGAGAAACGCTCCTGGTACCGCTCCAGTACATCCGGGTGCTCCTTGAAAAGCCGCACGGTAAGCATGATGAGGTCGTCAAAATCCAGGGCGTTGTTTTTCTCCAGTTCTTGCTGGTACAGTTCATAGACTTTGACTCCCCGCTCCCGCCAGTAGTCAAGCGGCTGGCGCCGCGCCTCGGCCGGGCTTGTGAGTTCGCACTTGAACCGCCCGATCAGCGCGCAGAGGGCCCGGGGCGCAAACTGCTTTTCGTCCAGGTTTAAATCGCCCGCCGTTTTCCTGACCACCTGAAGCTGGTCCTGGTCGTCATAGATCGTAAAATCAGGCGTGTAGCCGAGCAGCGTTATCTCCTTGCGCAGGATGCGCACGCAGGCTTTGTGGAAAGTCATCACCCACATCTCGCGGGCGGCGCCGCCCAGGAGGTTTTCCAGGCGAGTTTGCATTTCCCCGGCCGCCTTATTGGTAAAGGTGATGGCCAGGATGGAACGCGGAGGCACCCCCTCGCCGTTGATGAGCCTGATTAAGCCGTGCGGCAGCCGCCCCGCCGTTTCTCCCTGGTTTTGGGCCAGCCAGTCCTTCATGACCCCGATGTCTTCCCAGGACAGCGAAACCGGAGGCTGCGGCTTGGGGTTGTATTCGGAACCGAAAAGATACAAGTGCAGCACCCTGTAAACCATGGCCGTGGTCTTTCCCGAGCCGGCCCCCGCCAGGCAAAGCACCGGCCCTTTGCCGCTCTCCACCGCCCTGAACTGTTCCGGGTTCAGGTGGGCAAAAAGCCGTTGACGGATAGTGTTCCTCAACTGCCAGTATTCTTCAACCAGCTTCATTTCACCTGCCACGATTTGTCCTCCTCACTGGAGCAAGTTTTGCCGAGCATATCCCGTTGCCTCACCATTAACATTTTATCACTGCCCGGGAAATTACTCATCAAAACTTTTTTGCATAAAAAAAATAAAGCTGGACATACTTAGAATGAACAACTCCTCTTATCTCCTCCACTCTATAGGTTCAGGGACCAGTCCCTGGACCTCTTTTTTTAATCGCCGTATTCAGCCTTCTTTTTGCCGTGCCGTTTGGCCAGCTCTTCCCAGACCGTTTTCAGTTCGATGTCCTTTTCCCTCAACATCACCAGCAGGTGGTAAAGCAGGTCGGCCGTCTCGTAGACGACGGCGCTTTTTTGGCCGCCCTTGGCGGCAATGACCACTTCGGTGGCTTCCTCCCCGATCTTTTTTAAGATCTGGTCCGTCCCCTGTTCAAAAAGCCAGGTGGTGTAGGAACCGGCCGGCCTTTTCTCTCTGCGCTCCCTGATCAGTTCCTCCAGCCAGGACAAAACCGCCCAGGCGGGAGCAACCTCTTCCCCGCTTTCCGCCAATGAGCGGTTGAAACAGGAAAAAGTGCCCGTGTGGCAGGCCATTCCTTCCTGGTGAACCTGGACCAGCAGGGTATCGGCATCGCAATCGTAATAGACGGCTGTCGCTTTTTGGACGTGGCCGGAAGTCTCCCCCTTGGCCCACAATGACTGGCGGCTCCTGCTGAAGAACCAGGTCCGGCCCTCGCGCAGGGTCCTTTCCAGCGCTTCCCGGTTCATGTAGGCCACCATCAACACCGTTCCGCTTTTTACGTCCTGGATGACGGCGGGTATCAGGCCCTTTTCGTCGAATTTCAGTTCGTCCATCACCGCCGCATTGATCGTTTTCATCTTCATAGCCGGACGGCTACCCCCTTTTCTTGCAGGTACATCTTCACTTCTTCAATGGAAACTTCGCCGAAATGAAAAATGGAAGCGGCCAAAAGGCCGTCCGCTTCTCCCAGCACCGCGCCCTCGTAAATGTGCTCCTTGCTGCCTACGCCCCCCGAGGCGATCACCGGGACGGCGACCGCCCTGCTCACCGCCCTGGTAAGCTCAAGGTCGTAGCCCTCTTTTGTGCCGTCGCGGTCCATGCTGGTCAGGAGTATCTCTCCCGCCCCCAGCTCCTCGGCCCGCCTGACCCAGTCAACGACGTCAAGGCCGGTGGACCTGCGCCCGCCGTGGGTGTACACTTGCCATCTCCCCTTGCCGGCGCGGCGCGCATCTACGGCCACCACGATGCACTGGCTGCCGAAGTGTTCGGCCCCTTCCTTGATCACCGCCGGGTTCTGGACAGCCGCGGTATTGACAGACACCTTGTCGGCGCCGGCTTTCAGAATGCGGCGCATGTCCTCGATGGTCCTGATGCCCCCGCCCACGGTGAAAGGAATGAAGACCTGCTCCGCCACCCTGGCCACCACATCGCTCATTATTTCCCTGTGCTCGGCGGACGCCGTGATGTCCAAAAAAACCAGCTCGTCGGCGCCGGCCTTATCGTAATAGGCCGCCAGCTCCACCGGGTCACCCGCGTCTTTTAGGTTCAAGAACCTTGTCCCTTTGACCACCCGGCCCTTTTCCACGTCCAGGCACGGGATAATCCGTTTGGCCAGCATATGTACTAATCCTCCATGATTTCAAGGGCTGTTTGCAGGCTGATCGCTCCCGAATAGAGGGCTTTCCCCATAATCACGCCTTCCACGCCGTACTTTTTCAATTCTTTCAGGGCATAGAGGTCCTCCAGCGAAGAAACGCCGCCGGAAGCGATCACTTTCAACCCGCTGGCCAGGGCCAGGCTTTTGGTTGCCTCCAGGTTGGGACCCCGTAAAGTACCGTCACGCCTGGTATCGGTAAACACGACTCTTTGGACGCCGAGCCCGGCGATCTGCCGCGCCAGTTCTTCCACCGTCATTTCCACCGTTGTCTCCCACCCTTCAATGGCCACCAGGCCGTCTCTCCCGTCGATGCCCACAACGACCCGCCCGCCGTAGTCCTGGCAGCAGCGGGAGACCATCTCCGGCCATAAAATGGCTGCCGTGCCCAGGATAACCCTGTCCACCCCCAGGTCAAGCACGGTTTTTACCGTCTCCGTGGTCCTGATGCCTCCCCCAAACTGCAACGGTATTTTTACAGCCTTCACCATCTCTTCAACAACGCCCAGGTTTCTGGGCGCGCCTGTAAACGCGCCGTCCAGGTCGACGACGTGCAGTCGCGGAGCACCCAGTTTCTCCCATCTTCTGGCCATTTCGACCGGTTCATCTGAATAAATCGTCTCCGTGCCCCTTTCGCCCTGAACCAGTCGAACACAGCGGCCGTCCCGCAGGTCGATCGCCGGAATCACTTCCATTTTCTGACCAACTCCCCGAAATTAGATAATATTTTTAGCCCGACACGGCTGCTCTTTTCCGGATGAAACTGCATTCCCCCGATGTTATTAAAGCACACCGCGGCTGGAAATTCCACCCCGTATTTTGTACGGGCGACCACGTGTGCGGGGTCGCAGCCGCTGGCGTAGTACGAGTGAACAAAGTAGACATAGCTGCCCGCTTTGATTCCCTCAAAAAGCGGATGCCTCCCGGCAAACTCCAGGGTGTTCCAACCCATGTGCGGTATTTTCAGTCCCTCCGGGAAACGCACGACTTTCCCCGGAAACAGGCCCAGACCTGCATGTTTCCCGTGCTCGTGCCCCTCTTCGAACAACAGCTGCATGCCCAGGCAGATGCCCAAAAGAGGCTTCCCGCCCGCTGCCGCTTCCTCAATGACCGGTATGAGCCGGTATCGTTTCAGGTTTTCCATCCCTTGGGCAAAGGCGCTCACCCCCGGGAGAACCACGGCCCGTGCCGCAAGTATCTCCTCCCGGTCGCGGGTCAGGACCGGCTCCAGCCCGGCGAACCTCAAACCGTGCACGACGCTGGCCAAATTGCCCGCATCGTAGTCAAGGACGGCGGTTTTCACTATATGACCCCCTTGGTGGAAGGGATGGCTTTTCCTTCAATCCTGGCCGCTTCTTTCAACACCCGGCCCATCCCTTTAAACACGGCTTCGGCGATGTGGTGCGAATTTGTCCCGGCCAGCAGCCGGATGTGGACGGTCATCTTGGCCGAGACGGCAAAGGCCTTCCAAAACACCTCCACCAGCTCGCTGTCAAATTCGCCGATCTTCCCGCAGGGGAAGCTGACGTCATAATAAAAGCCGGGCCTGCCGCTTATGTCCACGGCGCAGAGAACCAGGGTCTCGTCCATGGGCAGGGCAAGCGAAGCATAGCGCGCGATGCCCTCCTTTTCCCCGAGGGCCTCCAGAAAAACCTGGCCCAGGCACAGCCCGACATCTTCCACGGTGTGGTGGAAGTCAACTCCTTTATCGCCCCGGGCTTCCACCATGAGCCCGAAGCCGCCGTGCCGTGCAAAAAGGGCCAGCATGTGGTCGAAAAAACCGATGGAGCTTTGGCCCTGCAGCATCCCGTCCCCGTCCAGATTTATTTCGCATTTTATCTTGGTTTCGAGGGTCTCTCTTTCCGCAAACCCTTTGCGCGGGTTCATCTTTTTTCCTCCTCCTGCCTCAAATGTTTTCTTTAATCTTGCCTACCAGGTCGTTGATATCCGCCGCTTTCAGTCGGTAGCTGGCCCGGTTGACCACCAGCCGGGCCGAGGCCTGGCCGATCTCTTCCAGGGGAACGAGGTCATTTTCCTGGAGGGTTTTTCCGGTGGACACGATATCCACAATCAATTCGGAAAGCCCAACCCGGGGAGCCAGCTCCACGTTGCCGTGCAGTTTGATTATTTCTCCCTGGACGCCTTTTCTCTTGAGGTATTCCCCGGCCACGGCGGGAAACTTGGTGGCGACCCGCACGCCGGGCTTCCAGGGATAACACCCTTCCAGGGAAAGGCTCTGCCGGGGCGCAGCGGCCACAAAGCGGCAAAACCCGAATTTCAGGTCAACGAGTTCATACAAATTTTTGCCGGCTTCAATGATGCTGTCCTTGCCGACGATGCCCAGGTCGGAGGCCCCGTGTTCCACATAAGTGGGAATATCGGTCGGCCGGCAGATGATAAAACGCACCCGGTTTCCCTCGTCCTCAAAAACGAGCGTCCTGGCCTCATCGGACAAATGGCCGGTGTTCAGCCCGGCCTTGCCCAGGAGGTCGGCAGCCGGCCGGAACAGCTTGCCCTTGGGCAAGGCAATGGTCAGTCTATATTCCATCGTTCCTGCCTCCCGCCCACCTTATTAACTTCGCGCCTTTTTCGCGGGCCATCCTCTCGGCTTCGCCCCGCTTTAAGGCTCGCAGTTCCAGTATCACCGGGCAGCCCTGGCTTCGCAGCTCCCTGGCCTTTTCCAGCAGCCTGCGGCGGTCGCTCTCCTTTTCACTGCCGGCCGCCAGGAGAACCGGAGCCTCGTTTTCCTCTCCGCCCGGCAGGCTAAGGAGCAGGCGCTCAACCCCCAGGGCGAATCCCGTAGCCGGGCAGTCCCGCCCGAAACGGCGGAGGAGCCTGTTATACCGGCCGCCGCCGCCGATGGGATAACCGATTCCCGGCGTGTAAATCTCAAACACCATCCCGGTGTAATACGCCTGGCTGCGCAACGTGCTAAGGTCGACCTGGACGAAAGAAGAGCATCCGTATGCGTCTAAAAGCCCGGCGATGCTCCCGAGCTCCGCAAAAACAGGCTGGAGGCAGGCAGGCGCCCGTGCCAGCAGGCCGTCAAGATCAGCGGGGGCAAAGGAGCGGGTCAGCATGTCCACCAGGCTGTCGCTTTTTTCCCCGGGCAGGCCTGCCCTTTCTAAAAAATGGTGCAGGCCGGCAAAGTCCTTTTCCAGGATCAGGCCGCGCGCCTCGTCCAGGGTTCTTTCCTCCAGGGACAGGCCAGACAGCAGGCCGCTCAAGATGCCCATATGACCAAGACTGATCGTAAAATCGGTCAGACCGCTCGCTCTCAACGCTTCCACAGCCAGGGCCAAAACCTCGCTGTCGGCTTCGGGCCCGTCCTGCCCAATCAGTTCCGCCCCAGCCTGGGTAAACTGCCGCTGGCGGCCGGCCTGGACAGCCTCGTAGCGGAACACGTCGCAGCCGTACATGAGGCGCCATGGGGGGACACCCGTCATCTTGCCGCCGACCACGCGCGCAATAGAGGTGGTAACTTCCGGGCGCAGGGCAAGAATGCTGCCGTCGCGCTCGATCAGTTTGTAGAGCTGGTCCGGACCCGCGCCAGTCTCTCCCTTGGTCAGGACGTGATAATACTCCAGCAGGGGAGTGGAGATTTCTTCGTAACCCCACAGGGCCATTTTCTCAAGTATTGTATTCACCAGCCGCCGCTTTCGGCCCGCTTCCGGGGGCAGCAGGTCGCGCATGCCGGCCGGTACCATCAGGTTGTTTTCCGGATTTATCATGACGTACCCTTCTTTATTACGTTAAAATGTTAATAAGGTAATTAAGTTAATTGTATGAATAGGTTTAACAATTGTCAAGGACCAGGGCTGTACAAAATGAAATAAAATAAAAAACTACCGCCGGGCGGTAATTTTTATCGGGCAGCAGCGTCCCCGCTTGCCTGGGATGTTCTCTTTTCCTTCAGCCTGTTCAAAATGAGCCGGTAGCCGTCGGCCCCGAAATAGAGGCAGCGTTTGACCCTGCTGATCGTGGCCGTGCTCGCGCCGGTTTTCTCGGCGATTTCGGTGTATGTCCTTTCCCTGTCCAGCATCTTGGCCACTTCCAGGCGCTGGGCCATGGCCTTTATTTCTCCGACAGTGCAAATGTCTTCAAAAAAACGGTAACACTCCTCTTCGTTCTCCAGAAGCAGGACGGCCTCAAACAGTTTATCCGTCATTTCGTCCTTCAGCCGGCTGAAGTATGTCACGTCAGGACTCACCCCTATCCATAAATCCGGTTCGGTTTTTACAGGACCTGCGCGCTGCCCTTATAAATAAGACCGCGAGCGGGGTCTACGGTGATTAGCGGTGTCCCTTCCAGAAGGGAGGTCGCGTTCTCCACTCCCACAATAACCGGGATCCCCAGGTTCAAACCGACAATAGCGCCATGCGAGGTCAGCCCTCCTTCTTCGGTCACCAGGGCGGCCGCCTTCTCCAGGGCTGGCATAAAGCTTTTATCGGTGGAGCGGGTCACCAGGATATCGCCTTTCTTGATCTTCGCCGCGGCTTCGTCGGCGTTGACGGCCACCACCGGCCTGCCGACAACCGAACGCAACCCGATGCCCGTACCCTTGGCCAGGACTTCTCCCACGGTATGCACTTTGAGCAGGTTGGTCGACCCCGGTATACCCACCGGCACACCGGCGGTGATAACCACCAGGTCGCCGTTGCTGATGCGGCCAGCCTGGAGAGCAGTTTCCACGGCCGTCTCCAGCATTACATCAGTTGAAGAGCTTTCCGGGCACAGCAGCGGATACACGCCCCACACCAGCATAAGCCTGCGGAAAACATTCTGGTTCGGCGTCACGGCGATGATTGGAGCGGCGGGCCGGTACTTGGACACCATCCTGGCCGTGGACCCCGACTTCGTGGCCGTGATGATGGCCGCCGCGTTCAGGCTGTGCGCCGAAGCGCAGGTGGCGTAGCTGATGGCCTCCGTCGTGCTCTGAGCAAGGCCTGACGCTTTTTGGCGGCAGAGTTCCGCCCAGTTCAAAGACTCTTCGGTGCGCAGGGCAATCCTGGCCATGGTTTCCACGGCAAGCACCGGGTATTTCCCCGAGGCCGTTTCGCCGGACAGCATAATGGCGTCCGTCCCGTCGTAAATGGAATTGGCGATGTCGCTCGCCTCCGCCCTTGTCGGCCGCGGGTTCCTGATCATGGAATCAAGCATCTGGGTCGCCGTAATGACCGGCTTGCCCGCCGAATTGCACTTCTCGATCAGTATTTTCTGGACGATGGGCACCTCTTCGGCCGGGATCTCCACTCCCAGGTCGCCGCGGGCCACCATAATCCCGTCGGACACCCTGATGATCTCATCCAGGTTGTCAACCCCCTGCCTGTTCTCGATCTTGGATATTATCCAGATGTCGGAGTTTTTCTCCTCCAACACCCTGCGGATGGCCAGCACATCGTCGGCGCTGCGGATAAACGAAGCGGCGATAAAGTCCACTCCTTCCTCTATCCCCAGGTTAATATCCTCAATGTCCTTCGGGGTCAGGCCGGGAAGATTGACCTTCACGCCCGGCGCGTTCACTTTTTTCCGGTCGCTCAAGGGCCCCCCGTCCTCAACCAGGCAGTGTATCTCCGTCCCTTCCACCTTTTGGACCCGCAGGGAAATCAAGCCGTCGTCGAGCAGGAGCTGCGTTCCCGGTTCGACGTCCTGCGGCAAGCCTGCGTAATTGACCATAATCCTTTCCCTGGTGCCGAGGACCTCCCGGGTCGTAAGAACGACCCGCTCCCCTGCTTCAAGCTCTATTTTCCCGTTTTCCAGAAGTCCTATCCTTATTTCAGGCCCTTTCGTGTCAAGCATGATGGCCACGGGCAGTCCCGTCTCCCTGGAGGCTTCCCTTATGCTGGCTATCCGCTTTTTATGCTCCTCATGGGTCCCGTGCGAGAAATTCAACCTGGCGACATTCATTCCCGCCTTCAACAGTTCTTTTATGACGGCGATTTTCTCGCTGGCGGGGCCAATCGTGCAGACGATTTTAGTTTTACGAAAAACAGGCGCAGTCAAGCGCCTCACCTCCATTAATCAAACAGGCATTTTGCTGTTGATGATCTCGTGGGCTTCTTCAGCTTCGGATTTGGGGACCAGCACCTCCACCGTTCCCGAATCGCCGGGACAGTTGATGCCGGCGGGGCGAAGCATAACCAGGAGGCCTTCCCTGGTTAAAAGGGATTTAATCTGTTCGGCTGTTATCCGGTCGGAAGAGATATATACCACTTTCCACACATCAAAGCCCTCCCAACGATAAAAAATATATGAATTCATGTGCGCGCAGGAAGTCTTAATCGCCGGATTCAATTGTGCCGTACCTGGTTAAAATCCGGGCTCTGCCGCGTATTTTTATCGCCGAGGTGTGCTCGGTAAATTGCGCGACCATCACCTCGCCGCGGTCGAGTTTCTCGGAGTGATGAAACTTCGTGTCTTTCCCCCTGGTTAACCCGCTGATGGTTACCCCGTTGTCCAGGGCCTTGACGACAATGTAGTCATCATATGCCTCCCATGAGCCGACCCGGTCCATTTCAGACGACCTCCTCCCGTCATTAACCGTTTTGGTTGTATTTCTTCTGCAGGTTCTTCTCCACGACCTGCGGCACCAGTCCCTTGACGGACCCTCCCAGGATGGCGACCTGCTTGATCACGCTGGAACTGAGGAACGAGTACTCGCCAGAAGTCATCAAAAAGAGGGTCTCCAGGTTTTCATTGAGTCGTTTGTTCATCGCGGCGATCTGCATCTCGTACTCGAAATCGGTCACCGCCCG
The DNA here is from genome assembly GCA_024655825.1 of Peptococcaceae bacterium. Lineage (NCBI taxonomy): Bacteria > Bacillati > Bacillota > Clostridia > Eubacteriales > Peptococcaceae > Peptococcaceae bacterium. The sequence continues at coordinate 20,455 of JANLFJ010000026.1, forward strand.
CAGTCCACGGATTAGGGCCTGTCCCTGTCTTGCCCTGGCAAAATCGGCCACCAGGCCGGAGAAGCTCTCAACTTTGACGTTTTTCAGGTGTCTCAAGCTCTCTTCCATCATCTGCAGCCGTTCGCTTACTGAAAATAAGGTATTTTTATAATTGTCTGCCGCAACCGCCACAATCACCTCATCAAACAGTTTGCAGGCCCGCTCGGCGATATGTATGTGCCCGTTCGTAACCGGGTCGAAGGTCCCGGGATAGATGGCTCTGCGCAACTTTTTCCCTCCATTTTCTCTCTATTCCCATTTTCTCACAACAAACGGGTAATTATTCCCCACGCCAGCCAGGGGAGCAAACAACCGTCGTAAATTGATAATTTCGTGAAGGCTTTATATTATCCTGCTTTGTTTTCTAAAAATATTGCCCTATTCTTTTCTTTCTTCCTCTTTCATCTCGTTTATCTCGTTCTTAAAAGTGTCTTCCGCTTTTTTCAGCGCGCTTTTGAATTCCCCGATGCTCTTGCCGATCGCTTTCCCCACTTCCGGCAGCTTGCCCGGGCCAAAAATGATCAGCGCAATAACCAGCACCAGGATCAGCTCAAACGGACCGATATTGCTGAACATCTCCAACCGCCCCCTTTTATATAAACAATTATATCACAACAGGGCGGCGCCAGAAGACAGTGACAAAAACTGCCGTTCCCGCCCTCACTTTTTGACAATGCTGACGGCGTCAACTCCCAGCAGCGACTCCAGCTCCTTCAAGAGGTTGGCGGTAACGCTCACCCAGTACCGCGAATCGCTGCGGATCAGTTTTTTAGTGCCGGGAAAATACAAATAAAGCGGTGTGTTGCCGCGGTATCTTTCCACCACGGGGATCAATTCCTTCCAGACGCCGCTCTCGTTAAGGTAAGGGGGGATCTTCAGGTAGAGGCTTTCCTGCCGGGCTTCCTCTTTCCCCGCCAGGAATTCCATGCTCTCCACGAACAGCCTGGGCTTGTCTTCCTGGAGGCTCAATTTCCCTCTGACCAAAAGCGGCATGTCTTCCTGCAGCAGCCTGTTGTATTTCAACAGGCTTTTGGGAAACAAGAGGGCCTCAATGCTCCCTGTCAGGTCCTCCAGGATAAAATAGGCCATGGTTTCGCCTTTTTTCGTTATCGTGCGACGGATGGCCGAGATAAGCCCGGCAAGACACACCATTTCACCGTCCTGCCCCGGTGAAAGTTCCTCTATCGCGTGCGTGACAAACCTGTCAATCACCTCTTTATACTCCGCCAGCGGGTGGCCGCTCAAGTAAAGGCCGAGAACTTCCTTCTCCATCTGGAGGATCTCTTTTTCCGTAAAATCACGCACCCGGGGAAGAGGGACAGCCGGGTTGAGATCATTCTTTTTGCTGGTGAAGTCAAACAGGGACAACTGGCTGGAGTTTTTATGGCGCTGCCAGGCCATGCCCTGGTCAATGCAAATGTGGAGCACCTCCAGCAGCTGGGCCCTTGTGCCCGGAACGGAACCGAACGCCCCTGCCTTGATCAGGTTTTCAATCATGCGGCGGTTGAGATGGGTCAGGTCAACCCTTTCGCAGAAGTCCTGCAGCGAAGAAAACCGCCCCTGTTCCCTCTCCTTGATAATAGCCTCGATGGCCTGGTGCCCGACCTGTTTGATGGCCGCCAGGCCAAACCTGATCTTATCTCCGCTGACGAGAAAGTTTTCGGCGCTCTCGTTGACATCGGGGGGAAGAATGGCAATCTTTTTCTGGCGGCACTCTTCTATATAAAAGGGCACCCTGTCCTTCGACTCCATAACGCTGGTCAAAAGAGCGGCCATAAACTCCACCGGGTAATGCGCCTTTAAGTAAGCCGTCTGGTAAGCCAAAAGAGCGTAAGCCGCCGAATGGCTCTTGTTGAAACCGTACCCGGCAAAGTACTCCATCAAGTCAAATATTTTCCCGGCCGTGCCCTGGTCAATACCTTTTTCCCCTGCTCCTTCCACAAACTGCTGGCGCAGGCCGGCAATGATTTCCGGCTTCTTTTTGCCCATAGCGCGGCGAAGCAGATCGGCCTCTCCCAGGGCGAAACCCGCCAGCTCGCTGGCGATGCGCATCACCTGCTCCTGGTAAATGATCACCCCGTACGTCGTTTTGAGCACCGGTTCCAGGGCCGGGTGAAGGTAGCTCACTTCCACTTCACCGTGCCGGCGCCTGATAAATTCTTCAATCATCCCGCTGCCCAGAGGACCCGGCCGGTAAAGGGCCACCAGGGCGATCACATCTTCAAAAGTGCGGGGTTTCAGTTCCCTGAGGATAGCCCTCAGCCCCGAGCTTTCCAGCTGGAAGACCCCGATGGTGTCCCCCTCGGAAAGAAGCTGGTATGTCTTTTCGTCTTCCAGAGAGATCGCCGACAGGTCCACCTTGATCCCGCGGCTTTTTTCAACCAGCAGGACGGCGTTGTTGATCACCGTCAGGGTGCGCAGCCCCAGCAGGTCCATCTTGAGAAGCCCGATTTCCTCAACCGTGTCCTTGTCAAACTGCGTGCAAATCAAACCCTCGGAAGTCCTCTGCAGGGGCAGGTACTCGACCAGCGGCTCCGGGGAAATGACCAGCCCGGCGGCATGCGTGCCCGCATGGCGGGGGATCCCCTCCAGGGCCCTGGCCACGCGCAGCAGTTCCTTCACGCTGTCATCCTGTTCCGCCAGTTCCACCAGTTCGGGAGAGACTTCCAGGGCCCTGGCGATGGTCATACCCGGTTCCGGCGGTACCAGCTTGGCCACTTTGTCCACCAGTGGCAGCGGGACCCCCATGGCGCGGCCGGTATCGCGAATGGCGGCCCTGGCGGCCATGGTGCCGAAGGTGATGATCTGGGCCACCCGGTCCGCGCCGTATTTCCTCACCACGTATTCGATGACCTCGCCTCGCCTTTCGAAACAAAAATCGATGTCAATATCCGGCATGCTCACCCGCTCGGGGTTTAAAAACCTTTCAAAAAGCAGGTCGTACTTGAGGGGATCAATGTCCGTTATTTCCAGGCAGTAGGAAACCACGCTCCCCGCCGCAGACCCCCGGCCAGGCCCGACAAAGATGCCTTTTTCCCGGGCAAACCGGATAAAATCCCAGACAATCAAGAAATAACTGCTGTACCCCATTTTTTTAATGGTCGCCAGCTCGTAATCCAGCCTCTTTTCCTGTTCGCCCGTTGCAGGCCCGTACCTTTTTTGCAGCCCCTTGCGGCAGAGCTCGGCTAGGTAACTGTCGGCGGTGTGCCCGCCAGGAACCTGGTAGCTGGGCAGGCGGCTTTCGCCGAAAGTAAAGTCCACCCGGCACCTTTCGGCAATCGCTTCGCTGTTCTTAATGGCCTCCGGGTAATCGCCGAACAGCAGTTTGATCTCGTCGGCCGACTTGAGATAAAACTCATCCGTTTCAAAGCGCAGGCGGTCCTGGTCCTGCAGCGTTTTACCCGTCTGGATGCAGAGCAGGATGTCCTGGACGGGAGCGTCTTCCCGCCTTAAATAATGCACGTCGTTGGAAACCACCAGCGGGATGGCGCACTGCCGGGAGATGGAAACCAGGCCGCTGTTGACCTTGGGCTGCCCGGCCAGGCCGTGGTCCTGCAGTTCCAGGTAAAAATTGTTTTCGCCGAAGATTTCCCTGTACTCCAGGGCGGCCTTTTTGGCCTCTTCTTCTTTTCCCGCCAGGATAAGGGACGGCACCTCGCCGGCCAGGCAGGCGGAAAGGGCGATAAGCCCGCGGGCGTGTTTCCGCAGGAGTTCCTTGTCCACCCGCGGCTTGTAGTAAAAACCCTCCAGCCCGGCCAGGGAAACAAGCTTCAACAGGTTCCGGTATCCTTCCTGGTTTTCCGCCAGCAGCACAAGGTGAAAGGGGCTGTCGTCCAGGCCGGACACCCTGTCCCTGAAGCTGCGTGGAGCCACATAGACCTCGCAGCCGATGACCGGTTTCAGTCCCGCCTTCTTCGCCTCCTTGTAAAACTCAATCACGCCGTACATCGTGCCGTGGTCAGTAATGGCCAGCGCTTTCATTCCCAGGGCGGCAGCCTGGCGAACCAGGTCCGGGATTTTGGCGGCCCCGTCCAGCAGGCTGTAGCATGTATGCGTATGCAGATGAACAAAGCTCACCCCAAAAACCTCCGGTTGTCCTTTTCCATTCTTATTGTACCAAATATCCTGCCCGGCAGGAGAATAAAAAAAGACAGCTTCACTTTTTGACGATGCGGGCATGAACGACGCTTTTTACTTTCAACTTGCGGTTGCTGTAGACATCCACCTCCACAACGCACGTTTTCTTTTCCAGGTGGATGATTCTCGCGTACACCTCGACATGGTCGCCGACGGCCACCGGTTCCATGTGGTAGAGGGAAATGTTGCTGACAAGGCTCTCCAGCCTGAGTTGTTTGCGGAGGGCGATATAGGCGATGGTGGAAATGATCGTCACAATAACCCCGGGGCTTGCCGCCCCGTACTCGTTAATCATGAACTGGGTTATCTCCCCGGCGATCTTGACGCCCTCTTCCCATTTTTCCAGTTTGAAGCCGCTCATGACCAAGTTGTCCACGGTTTCTCCCACATGCGGCTGTTTTTGAACCTGCTGAAAGGCGGCCAGGATGTCCTGCCTGCTGACAACCCCGACCAGCCGCCCATCTTCCACGATGGGGACAAGTTCAAAGCCTTCCCAGAGCAAAACGCGGGAGAGGTGGGTCAGGAGGGTGCGGCGTTCCACCTTGAGCACGCCCTTGGTCATCACCGAAAGAATGCTGGCGTTCCTGTCGATCCCCGCCACATCCACGGCCGTCACGATCCCTATGACCATCATGTTCTGGTCAACAACCGGAAAGCGGCTGTGGCCGGTTGTTTGGGCCATGCGGTGCCAGTCGGCCACAGTCGCGTCGGAAGGCAGGTAGTCCACATCCCTGACCATGATGTCTTCCACCCGGATAAGTTCCTTTTCGGTCAGGCGGTCATAGACGGCCCTGTTCATGAGGGAAACGGCCTCAAAAGCGTCATAAGGGCAGGAGATCACCACCAGTCCCTTTTCCTCGGCCTCCTTAAGCAGTTCCTCCCGGATTTTGAAGGCGCCGGCAATTATGAGATGGGCTTCCTTGCGCACCGCAAGCTCCTGAAGTTCCGCAATATTTCCGACAATGAGCACGGCGTCCTTCTCCAGGTATTTTTCGATTATTTCAGGACTGTTGCAGCCCAGGACAAACCGGGAAGGCGCTCTTCCCAGGCCGTTTTGCCCGGTAAGGATTTCGCCTTCCAGGATAAGGGCTATTTCTTTCAAGGTCAGGTCCTCGATTTCTCTTTCTTCCTCAGCCTGGATGCGTATCGTGCCCACCTTGGGTATGGAGCTTACCAGGCCCCTGGCTTCAGCCTCCTTGATCGCCCGGTAGGCCGTACCCTCGCTCACTTCCAGCTCCCTGGCTATCTGGCGGACAGATACCTTGGTATTTATTTCTAGAGACTTTATGTAACGGATAATCTGCTCATGCTTGGTCATGCTGTTGGCCATAGAATCCGCGGTTCCCTTCATCCTCTTCACCTCTGCCCGCTTGCGTTCTCGTTCGCTTTAAGTATATCAGAACAGCCCGCTCGCTACAACATTTTCCCGCCGCCTGTTGTATAATAGAACAATTCAGAGCAGCTTCACCTCGAAGATTCCCCGCAAACCGATTTTTTCCACCCGCTCCTCTATCGCCTGCCGGTCGGTGGAATACAACCCCTGTTTGAGCATGTGCTCAAAATATTTCCCCCCGGAGAAGGTGTAGCGGTTTTTTAACCCTTCCGGCACGCCGAGCATTTCGTTGGCATAAGCGATAATATCTCCCCCGGCCAAAGACCTGGGAAGATTCAGCAGCGGCATGCCCAAAAACAGCCTGGCGCTGTTGTGCCCCGCCAGGGAGCCTGTAACTATCGCTTCGGTATGGCCCACAAACAGCCCGGACTTTTCCCCGGCGCACAGCAGGTTTTTCACGCCCTCCACCTTCATGCCGTTGTCGCGGGGAGCCATCGACAGGTAGCGGATCGAATTGCCCCTGCCTCCCGAATAAGGGTCGGCATACCGGGCGTTCTCCAGCCCCTTAATTTTTCTCAACTTTTCCAGGGGGTAATATGAAGTCATCAATTTGACATAACCGGTGTCCAGGAGGACCACGTTCTCGGCAAATTCTCTCAGGGCGTACTGCTGGCAGACCTTGTAACCGAGTTTTTCGAAACTGACGTCTTCGCCGGGAACAGGCAGAACCGCCACCCCTTCTTTTTCCAGGCACTCAACGATTTCCGGAGCAAGCGATCCCTTGCTCAGCTTGCAAGAACCGCTCATAGCCCCGTACGAGTCGTCGCCGCGCTGTCCCAGAAGGTCTTCGACGCCTGCCCGCCGGCTGATGCTGATCCGGGGGCCGTACGTCGGGCAGCGCAAAATGCACATGGAACAACCGTTGCCGTACCGCAAGCAGTTTCCCATAGGGCCGGTGGAACCTGTTGTTTCAATGAAAACATCGGCCTCCACCCACTCCTCATCAGCAGTTAAAAGACCCTTGATCCTGGAGCCGTCCATTTTAACGTCAACGGCCCTTGTTTCAAATCTCAATTCAATCCCCATGCTCTCCAGCTTCCTGCGGACCATCGGCTCAACCAGGTTCACGTCATAGAGGCTCGCGTGCCTGTGGCCCGGAAAGTCAACATCCTTGTGACGCGCGGCCTGGTCCGTGATCTCGATCAGTTCCGGCGCTCCCAGGAGTTTTATTTCTTCGGCAGCCGTGAACCGCCCGTTGTTTCTCATGATGCCTCCCACGTTTCCCAGGCCGAGCAGCAGGTCGGTTCTTTCAAGAACGGTGACCTCCGCTCCCGCCTTCCTGGCGGTAAGGGCTGCCGCGCAGCCTGACCAGCCTCCGCCAATAACAACAACTTTTGCCATCCTCTTACCTCCCTCCGTAAATATCCACCGGCCCCAGCTGGGTTTTGCACGTCTTGATCCTGCTGCCGTCGGCCAGCCTGGTATGGCAGCTGCCGCAAATCCCTTCGCCGCAGCAGACCCTGGCGTCGTTGGAGCAGGCAAAAAAGGTCCCGGCGCCCATTGAGGCCAGCAGCCTGCCCACTCCCTGGTGGAGTTTTTCCGAACCGCCGGTATAAACTAGCCGCACACCCTCTTCCAGCACCTTTTTCTTGATGTACTCCAGGGTTTCTTCCGGCACGTCAAGCGTACCGGGCTGTAAAACAGACCTGTGAACAACCTCGCACCCCAGTTCCCGGAAATGCTGCTCGGCAAAATTCACTCCCCCGCGTCCTTTATCCAGCACAACTTCGACTTCATTGCCGGCCGCAACGAGTTTCCTGGCCACCGGCAGGGCCGGGGCCTGCCCTATACCCCTCGTGACAAGAAGCGCCCTGCTGTTGCGCAGTCCCTTGATGTACTTGAGCCCCAAAAGCCCATTCCAGTAGGGGCCCCTGACCAGCAGTTCTTCTTTTATCTTTTTCAGGGCTTTTGTTTTGACCCCGCGTATTTGCACGGCCGCAGTCACTGTTCCCGTTCTTTCGTCCGTCGTCATAACGGACATGGGCGTGTCAAAAAAAGCGGGTTCCTCCGTGCTCCTCAAAAAAACATAAGCCCCCGGCTGGTTGAGTTCCCTGGCCAGAGTCGAATTGGTTTTAAACTTTAACAGCATCACGTTCTCGGAAAGAAACTGTTTCTCAATGAGACGGGAGACAAAACTTTTCCTTTGCTCTTTTATGCGTTTCCGGTTGTTCACATACTCCTGGTAGATGCAAACCCCTTTCCAGTTCGTGCAGTCGCAAAACGTCCTGCCCTGCAGCTGGGAACACATTATGCATTCGCCTGTTTCCGCCAGATAACACGGGCAGTACTCCGTCCCGGCGTCAATACATTCAAGAACCTGGCACATTTTTTACACCCCCCCTTACGTTTATTAAATTATTACGAACAGCACAAAAGGTTCCTCAGGATCAACCATAACGGCAAAAAATAAAAAGCCACCATGACGGTGACTTAACAAGAGGCGGCCGGTATTCGTATCCCTGCGGGCAGCACACCGGAAACGGCCGCCGGGGCTACCCGTTATCCTCCAGGTCGGGGTGCCAGTACAGGGTCTGTTCATGGCCGGAAACCCCGGCAAACTCGGGCAGCAGTTTGGAGTATTTAAACGCGAAGTTGAAAAACAGGTGGATCTCGGGCTTGCTCCGGTCGTAGGAACGAAGGATGACCTTGTCCGGGTAGAAGAGGTACTGGTAGTCCTTGTCGCGCCATCCCAGGCGAATATTGCCGATGATCAAATAAACGTTGCCCCATTCATCAATGGAAAAGTCGTTGATGATCCCCCTGCCCACTTCCAGGGTCCCGAAGCGGAAGCCGACGGTATGGTCAGGTTTTCCCATGAAGGTTGAAAAATGCTCCAGAATAAACCGGCAGGGCAAGCTGACTTCTTCCAGGAGCCTTCTTTCTGTCGCCAGTTTTTCCAGGAACTTTTTGAAGCGCAGGGCCTGGGGGTGGTTTTCCTCCTCGGTCAGCCCGTACTTGTCCTTGCAGTGCCAGAGGTTCCTGGTTATTTCTTCTACCGCTTCCAGGTAGCGCCGGTCCCGTTCCTCCCGCTTTTCCAAAGGTTTCACCTCTTCTGGTTTTCTCCTCGCCATATACATAGTATACACCACCCGGCGGCAACATTTCCACAATAACCATATTTTAGACTATGAACAATATGACAGTTTTTTTCGGCAAGACCGGCATGACCGGCGCTGCTTCCCCTTGAGCGCGGCAGTCATACTGGGGGAAGAAAAATGAACAGGGTGAATGCAAAAATAAAAAGAGTATCTACGGTCGAATACTCTTCTTGTTTCCAATGGTCGGGGCGGCGGGACTTGAACCCACGGCCTCATGGTCCCGAACCATGCGCGCTACCAAACTGCGCCACGCCCCGGCTTTCTTGTGGATTTTTCATAACCAGTTACTTTTTTATTATATGCGCTCATTGAGGAATAGTCAAATACATCCATAATCTGGCATTCTCATCAATGCAGGTAATTGTAGCCGTTGAGCGGCGGCGCGGTCCAGAGGTTGTAGTCATTGTCGGGCAGGGGCTGGAGGTTGTTCATGTCGTACCGCCCGCGGTTTGGGTTGTAGCTGTCGTAGAATCCATTGTCAAACTCGTAGACCTGCCCCGTATCGGGGTCGTACAGCCGCTCGCGTCCCAGGATGGCATCGCTTCTTTTTTCGGACAGGATGTCCTCCGTGCGGTTCCTGTTTTCCCAGACCTGCATGATGGTATCGGAGGTGCTGCTCAAAATCTGGCTGGTCCTGAATATTCCCTGCCAGACCTGGTTCTGGTTTTGCAGGCAGCGGTTCAGGTACTGCTGGCTGAAAGCAAAACTGCGGAGGGATTGAAGCAAGTCGCTTTCACAGCCGCGAAACTCGTCTTTTTGGGCGGTCATCCCGGTAAACATAAAGGCATAGCCGATCCCTCCCCCCGCCATGTTGCAAAAAGGCAAAAGCGGGGCCACCGATACCGAGAAGAGCCCCTCGCACAGCTTGCCGCCATGCTTGAACAACGCCCGCATCACCGCCGCCTTCCCGCCTGTAAACGGCGTGGAAAACGGTTCGCTGGAAATGATTTCGACATCGTCCAGCGAAGAAAGCTCCGGCATGAATCCCTGGGCTATCCTGGTCGCCATGAAGGCGTGGAACTGCTGGAGGAAATTTTCAGGGGTCAGGGGGTTCACAACCGGCACGTCTATCCACTGGATGGGATAACCTCCCATGCTCATGTACCACTGGTCCAGTTTCCTTTGCTCTTCCAGGAGATACAACGGTCCCACCTCGCCGCAGTAAAAGATCTGGCGCGAGGTTTCGCCGGGGTCCCTGATGAGGAACGAAAACGTGCTGCCGTCTCCCGCCGTTTTTATTTGCCACCCCGCCGGCATGTTCACGGTAAAAATACCCCCGTTGTACGGTATAAGCTTAAGCGCAAGGGTTCCGGCGCTCGCCTGCTGCTGTGGCGCATTCTCTTGCCCGAAGCCGGCGATGATGGCCTGGATCAGTCCGCTGTCCGCTCCCGCGTCCAGGATGCCGTCGCAGTCGCTGATGACGATCAAGCCCCCGCTGTAGAAAACCTTTTTCCCCAGGGCTTCCGTAAGCGCCCGCAGCGGGATGAAAGTCCTGTTTTCCAGGCTTTCCGCCGGCACGTCCAGGGTGGACTGCCGGCCGTTGACGGTTATCTGCCTGCTGCCCAGGACCATTTTGACCGTCCGGTCGGAGTAACCAACGGTAACCGTTTTAGTCTCCGCGTCGTAATCCACCCGGGCGCCCAGGCTTTCCGCAATAAAGCGCACAGGCACCAGCGTCCGGCTGTTTTTTACGACCGGGCTGGCGTCCAGGGTCTTTACCGCGTTGTTTACGAAGGCGCTTGAGCTTCCCGTGTATAAAACAACGGCCTCTTTGAGCCTGGCTGCAGCCGCGGCCGGCAAGCGGGCCGCCGCGCCTGCAGCGGGGGAATAAAGCGCCAACAGAACGAAGCAGGCGCCGGTAACGCAGCAAACAATTTTCCGCCATACGCTTACGCTCATTCTATTCACCCTCAATGTCAGTCTGTATTAGACAAGTTATTCAACAGCGCCAATCTAACACTGGCCGCGGAGCAGCCGCCGCAATCTCATCCCGTCTTTCAGACCCTGCTCGTACATCGCATCGCAGGCCAGCGCCCGCATCAGGTTAATTACGCTCTCGTATTCTTCCAGCAGTTCCCGGGCTTCCGCGGGCAGGCGGCTGCGGATGCTTTTGTGCAGCGCAATGGATTTGGCCGACAGTTCGCGATATTCGGAATTTGAAGAAACTATGCGGCGGCCGATTTCCTCGGTGCGGGAAGAGATGAAGTTGCGAAAGTGGAATTTAAGGGAAGAGAGCATGGGAAAGGCTCCTTCTTTTTTATTGCCGCTATAACTATGTTATACCTTAACCGGCAAAAAAACAATATCCGGCAAATGCTCAATCTCCAATCTCGACGTGATGCCGTCTTTGTACCCGCAGCGGTTCAGGCAGGGCCTTTTCGCGCCGGGCCTGCCAAATGCGCGTAAAGGAGGGCCGCAAAGAGGAGGATGCCGGCCAGGGCAAGCAGGGCGGGCGATATATTGGTCAACACATCAATCCTGTTAATGATTTCATCAAAGCGCGCCAGGACCAGGCAAAAGGCGGTTGTTGTAAAAAATGCCACGGCCAGCGCCAGGGCAAGGAAGCCGGTTTGACTGTTAAAAACCGGCGAAACCTCATCCCTGCCGAGACCGCCCGATATTACAGCGTCATATTCCTTTTCCCACCGGGAAACAAACCATATGACCAGGCAGCCCCAAAGGACGAGCAGGCACAGGACTGCGGTTTTTGGAGCGGCGATGCCGGTCTGGAAAACCAGCGGGAAATGAAAGAGGTATTGAACAAGAGCGGTTATCCAGTTCATCTTGGAATAACCCGCCGCCGCGACAAAACAAAAGAAGCCGCAAACCAGGAAGAGAAAACCCCCGGCATCGCCCTTCACCAGGCTGATCAGCAAAAAGTAAACGGCGACAAACAGGGTAATGTAAAGGAACATCCGGGCGCCGGCTCCGAAAAAGGGGCTGGCCAGCGCATATACGCTCGTCGTCGAAAAGCAGTAATAACTCACGAGATAGACGCAGGGAAAGCAGAACGCTTTTATGAGTCTCGCCAGGACCCTGTAGCTCATCTTTTCACCACCTGCTCAAGAAGGGCCTGGGCAAAGCCGCTTTTTGCGGGATCCCAGTCCACCCATATGACGCCGTTGTTCATCTTGCGGGCCAGGAAATTATTCCTGCTCTCCAAAAGTTCCGCGCCGGCGGCAAAAGGCCCCTCCAGCGATAAAAGGCCGTAGCCGTTGATATTGATGACCATGATGGTCAGTTTCCCGCGGGCAAGCCCGGTGTATTTCGACATTTCCCTTATGCCCGCGGACAGCTCACCGGCATTGGCGCCTGTCAGCCGCGTAACGATAACGCAAAGCGGCCTGCTCCCCGCAAGGTACCTTTTGTACTTGATTACCGTTTCCCGCAGGGAGAGGGCCGGGATGGGCGCCTTGTCACCTGCTTGTTCCGGGTTGCCGGCAACGACGTTCAGTCTTAAAATGCTTTTCAGGATCTTGTAATGCTGCTTTTTACCCGCCCCGGGATGGATAAAATGATGCCCCCGGTTGTAAGCGCACAGGGCGACGATGTTGTTCTGCTTAAGGTAGTAGTCAGCCAGCCCGCTGACGGCTTCCAGAGAACAACCGAACACGTTTTTTATGTTCGTCCCGACCCGCATCGCCGGCGAATTATCGAGGAAAATCCAGACAACCTTCCGGCCTTCTTTCTCATACTCGTTGATTACCGGCTGCGTGCTCCCCCGGCAGACGTTCCTGGCGGTCGCTTTCCAGTTGATGAACTTGAAGGGGTCCCCCGCGCTATACTGCCGCAGTTCTTTGAACTCAAGAGTGGGAAGACCCATTTTGGACATTGCTCCCAGCGGGAGCGGGATTCTGGAAACCGCGGCGGTATTTCTCAGTTTTTTCAGGTCGGCAATCCGCGGTTTGACTTCCAGGACCTGCAGAGCCTGGTATATTTCCCGGAGCGGTTCGCGGAAGCGCAAAAAATGCCTCGCTTCCAGGGAAAGGCAGTTGAAATGGTAGGTTCCGGCCGCAGCGCATTTTATGCTGTAAAACATTTTCACGGCCTTTGGTTTCAAGCCTTTCCAGATGTATTTGACATTGCTGCCGCCGACGAGTTCAACATTGGAGGGGATCTTGTCGGATATTACCACCACCCCAATGCCTGAGCCAACCGAGACTTCTATGGCATTCGAAAACACCTCCCCGGCAAACACGGTGTCGTTTGTTTTTGTCCTCTTTACGGTTATCCCTCCGGGCTGCCGGACAAACATCCCCCCAAGGACGAGTAAAACAACCGCCAGCGAAACGCTGACAAAAACCGTATTGGCGAAGGCGACCCCCAAAAGCAGAAGGAGGGAAAACAGTTTTACAACGCCGGCAAAGGTCGAAGTGAGCCTCATTTATCCTTACCTCGGAAGAAAGTCTTTGGGGACTTCGGTATTTGACACGATCTCATTTATTACTGCAGCCGGGTCAAGCCCCTCCAGCGTGTGCTCAATGTTCAAAATTATCCTGTGGGAAAGCGCGTCGGCAGCAAACATCTTGACATCGTCCGGGATGACGAAATCCCTGCCGCCGGACAAAGCGCACGCCCTGGACAGCTTAAGAAGGGCAAGACCCCCGCGGGGGCTGGAACCAACCCTGATTCTCTGGTTCTCCCTTGTGCCTCTCACGATCTCCCCGATGTACTTCAGGAGGTTGTCGTCAACATATACTTTTTCGGCCTCCTGCTGGAGACTCACGATGTCCTCCTGCCGCACAACCTGCTGGATATCGCCGGTCGGGTCGTCCTTCTGCCAGGAAATCCGCCTTTTCAGTATCCGGCATTCCGCAGCGAGGGTTTTCATATACCCCATGGAAAGTTTCATGAGAAAACGATCCAGCTGGGCTTCAGGCAAAGGATAAGTGCCCTCGTTTTCAATCGGGTTCTGCGTGGCCATGACTACAAAAGGAGCGGTCAGCCGGTGAGTGGTCCCTTCAATGGTGACCTGTCTTTCCTCCATCGCTTCCAGGAGCGCGGACTGGGTTTTGGGCATGGCCCTGTTGATTTCGTCCGCGAGAAGGAAGTTTGTAAAAATGGGGCCCTTTTCCAGTTCAAAGGTTGATTTTTCGGCCTTCCAGATTTTTGTTCCCACGATGTCCGACGGCATCAAATCGGGCGTAAACTGGATGCGGTTCCAGTTGCACCCGGTCGCTTTGGCCAAAATCTTTACCAGGAGCGTCTTTCCCAGTCCGGGGTTATCCTCGAAGAGGATATGGCCGTTCGCTATGAAACCGCACAATACTTTTCTCAGGATGGCATCGTCGTCCGCGACGAAATACTCCAGGGCCTTTTCAATTATTTTTTGGCACATGTCCCCGGCTTTTCCGGCATCCATCTGCAGGTCCTCCTTTTTTCTTCTTACTTCCTTATTTTCTTCTTTCATTAACTCCTTTTTAACTTGTCGATCATAGCCGCCAGCACGCTTTCACGGTTTTTCCGGTTATCTTTTTCAACCTGGCGTTCCCGCCACTTTGTTGCCATCAACGGTGCGGGTTGATCACTGTATTTAAGGAAATCGTCAATGACGGCGCCTATTTGTTCGAAGGCCAGCCCCCTCTTCAATCCTTCCTCCACAACCGCAATAAGGATGTTCCTCTTGTCGCTCCGCTCAATAAAATCGTTGATACAAGAGGCGATTTCGGGAAGCTCCCGCCCGGCATCCTGCTCAACCACCAGCCTGTGTTTTTTCCATTCCTGGGGGGGCGTTTGCTGCGTAAGGCTGTCGATGCTCTTCACCGCACGCCTGAACAGGACAAGGCACAGGAGAACCAGCACAACCCATTCCACCGTCGCCAGGTAGACGTTCCCCTCCAGGTGCGGCCTGGCTATGGAAACGTAGGCGGCAAGCAGCAGAAAGGCGAAAAATTTTGCGGGCAGCCTTGTGCCGATCCATTTCCCGGCCAGCGCGATATAGTAATTTGTTGACAGGGCGGCAGGGGAAAACAGCGCGCACACCGCGGCAAAAACCATCCCCCCCAAGACCAAGTTGGCCAGCGCGGCAGTTATTGCGCCGGTCACCTTGAGGATTCCCGAAGCGGCCATGATCAGGTTCCTGGCCAGGAAAGCGGATACCAGGAGGACCAGGCTTTTTAACACAGCCTGCAGGCAGGGCCGGCCTGATGTGAAGTGCGCCAGCACCCTGTAGAAAACGAGAACAGCAGTCAGCGACAGGACGTATATTCCTGCCAGCCTGAGCCCCTGTCCAGCTTGGTCGTTAATGAACAGCAGGTAAACCGCGACCCCTGCCGCAAGCCACCTCAGGCTTCCGCAGAGGGTCTCAACAAAACTGCCCCTGAAAACGAAGGCGATTGTTTTGGAGACCAGGGTTAAAGCAAGGAAGACAAGGAGGGGCAGTACCAGGTGCCGTGTCCCCCGGTCGCCGAAGTAGATAAGGCCGGCAGCCGCCAGCGCGATTAAACTGGCCATAATTCCGGCCAGGCCGGGTTTTTTCTCTCCTTTGGCCTTATCGTTTTTACTACTCATTTTGCACTCTCCAGGAAAGTTTTTATCTTTAAATAGGCCGGGTAAAAGGCTTCATAATCCGTCCTTTTAATTTCCCGCAGGCTGTACGCCGCTGTTTCGAACGTTCCGACAAGCAAATCAACCTGTTCTCCCAGTTTTGGACCAGTTTTTTCCTTTATTATATCTCCCAGCTCTCTTGGAGTCAGGCTGCCGGCAAACGACCCGCCGTTTTTCCTTATCGACAGAAAGAGGTCCCCGGCCAAATTCATTATCTCCTCCCTGTATTCGACGATCCTTATTTTTCTTTCACCTTCCGTATTCTTGTTTTCATTATTAATCGCCTTTATCTCGTACAGGCCTTTTCTTTTAAAGCAGCAATGGTAATGAAAACACGGGGACTCTTTTTCAAAATCCAGGGCTGTTTTTTCGGTTTCCCCGATCCATGCCGTATAACCGTCTGCCGATTGCCTGAATTCCTTGCCTTTGCGGAATTCTACCAGCAGCTCTTCGCCTGCGCCCCAGACATCAGGCAAATTGGGCTTTATCAGGGGAAAGAGGACCTCGATGCCGTTGAGCGCTGCGCCGCCCCCTGCCGCGGCGGCAGGGCATGCCTCTTTTATGCTGGCCCCTGCCGTCAGCCTTCTTTTTCTAAATTTTTTCACATACAGCGCGGCAGTGGTTGAAAGCGCCGCAAGCACGACAAATGTTATAACCTTCCTTGCTCCCGGGGGAAAATAGACCTCCCGGACGTAGATTTCCCCGCTCGCCTCCGCAGGGAGATGGAACTCGTCGCCGGCAAAAGCCAGGTAATACCTCCCGGCGTATTTTTTCACAAAGCAGTAATCCGCAGCAGCCTTTTTGGTCTTATCAATGCCGGTCTCGAGCGCGAACATGAAATTCCCGTCCCCGTCCGTCTGCGTCTCCGCGGCGGCGAACGTGAGCGCCTGGCTTTCGCCGGACCTTACCGCTATCCTGCGGGCGGCCAGCGGTTTGCCGGACGCTTTTTCCTTCAGGCGGCCGGAGATCCTGACCTGGTTGTTTCCGCCCGCGCCGGAGGAAACCTGGAGTTCAATAACCGTGGCGGACATGACCTTGAGGAGCGGGTCGCTCCATGAAGACCTGAACCGGTTGTTCTCCAGAGTTTGCGCGACAACGTGGTACCGGCCCACCTCCGTACCGGGATCGACGGGGAATTCGCCGGAAAACCGCCCGTTGAAAAGCGTGCACTTGCCGATGGAGAGACAAGGATCATTCTTGTTCTTTTTCAAGTAAACCAGAACCACCAGACCGCTGGCCCTGCTCCCGTCTTTGGAGGTAACCGTGCCTTTCACCGTAAAAGTGTCGCCCTTTAAAGTTTTCTCGCTTTCCACCTCCACCTGCGTGCCGGTGGCAACAGGCGGGGTGTAAAAGCCCCTGACGCCGGCCGCGTCAAAACTGATCCAGCCTGCTTTTTCAAAGCGTGTTTCCCCGTAAACATAAAGCTGGTCTTCATAGACAACCTGGTATTCTTTTTGTGGTTCAACCCGGTAGCCGGTAACAATTCTCGCCGGCAGGCCCGCACACCTTGCCAGGACGACCAGGGCTGAATTAAAATCATAGCTTGAGCCCTGCCCGGCCTCAAACAGGAACCAGTCAACGGCGTCCCTTCCTGCAGGCGCTTTACGGGGTTCATCACTCAGCCTGTAGTTCTTTTTCAAGTAATTTTCAATCGCCTTTAATTTGAGATAGGGCTTATCACTGCCCGCCGTAATTTTGCCGGCAAGCCGGGCCACCCTGTCCGGCAAGCCGGGAGGCAGTTTAAGGTATTTGTCTTCCGCCGGGCATTCCAGGTCCCGCAGTCCCTGGTTGTTTTTGCCGGCGAAGACTTCGAAGGAAATGCTGTAACCGGCCTCCGGGGGCGTCCCCTCCGCAAAAACCTGCCGCTGCGGCAAAAACAGGGCCTCGCTCCCCTTAAAATCGGCCTTGACCACGTTCGTCACCGCGGGGATGTATTTTACCCCGGCATCGATCGGCTTGATGCTGATGCTGCCTTCCTGGAACAGGCTCCTGTCTCGCCCCGCGCCCGCGTTTTCAGGAGAAAAAGGCACGGCCTTTTCTTTTTCACCGGAATCCCACGCGCCGTCCTGGTATATTTCCCCAACAGTGCACCGCAGGAAGGGCTCAAGGGGTTTCCCCAGTATCTCGTAAACAGGCTTATGAAGGCGTTCAACCTCGCCGGCCGGCACAAACGGGGAATCGCTTGTCCCCGGCCGGGCAGCCTTGCCGCCTGTTGGCGAAGTTCGATCCGCGGTTTGGCCGCCGGAACCGCCGCCTGCGCCTGCGCCGGCGCCAGGACCGGCTGGCTGGAAGAGATTAATGGCGACAATGATTAGGGCTATCGAAATGAACGCCGCGGAAATGACAAAAGATTGTGTAATTTTTTGCACCGGAATTCAATTTACCTCCCGCGCATAACCGGGTTCCGTATTTTACAAGGGTTTGCGTCACCTTGACCGCCAAACTCGGGAGCCCCGGCCTGTCATATTTTTACACAAATCGCCTCTCCTGAAAAATTCTGCGGGGTTTGTCTTTTTCCTGCTGGATGGCAGAAATTAAACACGATTTTTATGTATCCTGTTTACATTATACGATATGCAGTATACAATATAATTAAGATGATTAAGGAATACAGGGTATTCCGTTTTACGGCTTGTTGTTCAACAGGAATACCGGGAAGGAGCAGCCTATGAGAGCGGAGTGTTGGGAATACCGCAGCCTGGAGTGCCTGGCTTACTGCCAGACGCAGGATAACTGCCGCGCGGCATGCGGTCTTCAGCCTCCGGACGGGGAAGACGATCCCGTTCCCGGGCCGGCCGCAGGAAGAGATGCCTATCAGGTGTTTTTCCTGGACAGGAAGATGCTGCCAAAAACCCCCGTGACAGTTAAATAATTATTGAAATAATGATTGAATTCAGCGAGTACAACAAAAGGGCGGATAACCTTGATCCGTCCTTTTTGCACTCTCGACTGTTGACAAATCTTGCTCAGATTTACTATTGTTTTTTACCTCGTGCTTCAAGAAAAGAAAGGAAATCTTCTAATTCATTTTTCACGCGATTGAAAGTTTTAGGTAATTTATTCACTAAAGGTGCCATCTTGCTACTCGAAAGACGGACGCTATATACATTTCTTACAACATGACGAAAACCTCTATATTCATCCAGGGTGTTTCGAGTTTCTTTAGAAATAACAAGAGGTCTTACCAGTTCGATTTCCGTCGCCATTTGGCGCAATAGTTCCTGATGCCAGATATCTCCCTTCGGCCTCGATTGGTCCACGTTTGCGGCAATCAATTCAAAAATCCTTTCAAGCGCAGTATAAAAACTATGGAGGTTTAAAGCTACACTGTCCAAGTAAAACTCATCGCCAGTTTGCTTGAAACGCTCCCATCCAGCCTGGGTACGTTCAACAGCTTTTTTAACTTCGGAAAGTTCTTCACGAATCCTACTGACAAGAGTTAGATATTCTTTGTTCATACTTCGATTCCCTCGGTTTCAATCGCTTTCCGCAAGGAGTCCCCGCACTCTTTAGCATCAACCAAATCAACGTTGAAATCTGTAGTTAAAGCAGTTACTGCTCCCACCGCCGCATAAAATTGTTCATCAGGGATACCCCATGCCGCCAAGTCAACATCAGACCACCGTGTAAACCATGAACGGTTGGCTAAAGAGCCAAACACAACTACTTTTTTGGCAGCGAAATTATCTTTTAAAAGTGCCGCAGCTCTCTTGGCCAGCTCCCAGGCCTCCTGATAACGTTTAGTTAAACTTGCGTCGCTTTGCGAAAAATCGTCGGTAAATGTTAGAGGGTATTTACTTGTGTAATAGGTAGTCACGCCCTCAGGTTTTGTGCTCATTTTTTGAGCCTCCTTCCGTCTGATGCCGGATACCACTAAATGTATTATTGCAGCAAGTAATTCCTATCTTTCTTGGGGCATCTGCAAACTAAAATTTAGGAGGAAAGACCTTTTGTAAAATCATACCATATCTCTCCCCTAACCTCAATATTAAGAGCATTCCATATCCATCTTGTCGGCAATTTCCATCATAGTAATTTATTCCTTGGACATGGAACTGGAATCAATAGCCGGCCCAACGCCACCAGTTGCCTGGACAGGAGCCCGCGCTCCGGAAAGCTGTATGTAATCGACTGCGCCACCCTTGAAATCACCGACGTGCGCGTTCTGGACAACCAGCCCACCGCCCTTGCCGTCCACCCCTCGGGCCGTATAGCGGCCGTATCCAACTTCCGTGACAGGAATATCGAATTTTACAGGGTTGAAACTGAAGAGAAATAATCAACTTCCGGCAAGCCCGGCCGGGCGGTACCGCCAGCGCTTCAGACGCAGGGCGTTGGAAACCACGGAAACGGAACTGAAAGCCATCGCGGCGCCGGCAATAACGGGGTTCAACAAGCCTGCCGCCGCCACCGGGATGCCAAGGGTGTTGTAGACGAGCGCCCAGAACAGGTTTTGTTTGATATTGCGCATGGTGGCGCGGCTCAGGGCAATGGCCGCAGGGATGCCCCGCAGGTCACCGCCCACCAGCGTGATGTCGGCCGCTTCCACGGCCACGTCGGCGCCCGTCCCGACGGCGATCCCCACATCGGCAGCGGCCAGGGCAGGGGCGTCGTTGATGCCGTCGCCGACCATCCCCACTTTCTTGCCGCCGGCTTTAAGCTTTTCCACCTCGCGGGCCTTCTGTTCGGGCAGCACGCCGGCCAGGACGCGGTCAATCCCCACCTGGGCGGCAATGGCCCGGGCGGTCCGTTCGTTGTCTCCCGTAATCATCACGACCTCAATCCCCATCGCTCTGAGCTGGTCCACCGCCTCCCGGGAATGCTCCTTCAACGTGTCGGCAACAGCGATGACCCCTTTAAACTCACCGTTGACCGCCAGCAGCATGGTCGTCTTGCCTTCCCCTTCCAGCCGGGAGATGCTCTCCTCTAAGCCTTCCGTGGGCACGGCCTGCTGCTCCAGCAGTTTCCTGGTCCCTATAAGGACGGTGCTGCCCGGCAGGCGGGCCGTTACGCCCAGGCCCGGGACAGCCTCAAACCTCTCGGGGTCGGGTACGCTCCCGCCCATCTCCGCTTCGGCTCTTTTTACCACCGCCCGCCCCAGCGGGTGTTCGGACCTTTTTTCGGCGACGGCCGCAATTCGCAGTATCTCGCTGCTCTCCAATTCGCCGGCACTCGATATGTCCGTGACTTCCGGTTCACCCCTGGTTATCGTTCCCGTTTTGTCCAGCACTACAATATCCAGCCGGTGGGCGTTTTCCAGGTGCTCGCCTCCCTTGAACAGGATGCCCATCTCCGCGCCCTTGCCCGTCCCCACCATAATGGAGGTGGGAGTGGCCAGACCCAGCGCGCAGGGACAGGCTATGACCAGAACGGCGGTGAATTTCAGCAGCGCTCCGGTAAGGTTTCCGGGTTCCAGGACGGCATACCAGAGAAAAGCAGCGGCAAAAGCCACCGCGATAACGGCCGGCGCGAAATAAGCGGAAATCAGGTCAGCCGTCCTCTGGATGGGAGCCTTGGAACCCTGGGCTTCTTCCACGGCCTTGATGATCTGGGCCAGGGCCGTGTCTTTTCCAACCCTGGCGGCCTCGAACTTGAATGTCCCGTGCTTGTTGATGGTCGCGCCAAAAACCGGGTCCCCGGCCTTTTTTTCCACCGGAACGCTTTCCCCCGTCAGCATGGACTCGTCGACAGCGGAAAACCCTTCCCGGATGGTCCCGTCCACGGGTATTTTTTCGCCCGGCCTCACCACCACCAGGTCTCCAACCAGCACTTCTTCAACAGGAACATCGATTTCCGTCCCGTGGCGAACGACACGGGCTATTTTAGCCTGGAGCCCCGCCAGCTTTTTGAGGGCTTCCGAGGTTTTCCCCCTGGCCACGGCCTCCAGGAGCCTGCCCAGTAAAACCAGCGTGATTATTATCCCCGAGGTTTCAAAGTAAACGTGCCTTTCCCCGATCCGGTCGCCCCAGAAGGTAACCGCCAGGCTGAAGAAATACGCCGCGGAAGTGCCGAGCGCCACCAGCACGGCCATGTTGGCGCTTTTGTTTTTCAACGAGTAAAAACCGTCCCGGTAAAACTGGGCGCCGGCAATAAACTGGACCGGCGTGGCCAGGGCCAGCTGGAACCGCTGGTCGAAGACGATGCCCGGCACCCAGGTCCAGCCGAACAGGTGGGCCAACATGAACAGGGCCAGGGGCAAAGAACAGGCGGCCGAAAAGAGAAACCAGTTTCGCTGCCTTCTTATCTCCATTTGCCGCGCCCGGCGTTCCCGGTCAGGATCAGTCACCTCTTTTGCTTCCGCTGTTCCCACAACCCGGTAGCCCAGCTTTTCCACTGCGTTCTTAAACTGCTCGACGCCCGTCGCCCCCTGACGATATACAATGGAGGCCCTTTTGGTGGCCAGGTTGACGGACGCCCGTTCCACACCGGGTATGGCGTTGAGTTCTTTTTCAATCCTTGCCGCGCAGGCCGCGCAGTTCATCCCCTCGATTTGCAGGCTGCTTTTTTCCATGCCGGCACCCGCCTCCTCCACGCCAACAATGCAACCGTCAGTTTTGCCAGGCGCACTCGCCGCATTCCTTTTTCCCGCCAGGGTAAAGGGGGGACATGGCCCTCAGCCGCTTTACCACCTCCGGGAAAATTTCAAGAACATAATTAATGTCTTCTTCGGTAGTGTCTCTTCCCAGGGTCATCCGCACCGCACCACGGGCCAATTCCGGGCGGATTCCCATAGCGACGAGAACGTGAGACGGTTCGAGCGACCCCGAGGTGCAGGCCGAACCGCTGGAAGCGGCAATGCCCTTCATATCGAGGGAAATCAGCAGGGATTCGCCCTCCACAAACTCAAAGCTGAAGTGCGCGTTCGACGCCAGGCGCAGCTCCGGGTGGCCGTTCAGGCGGACATGGGGTATGCGCTCAGTCAGGCCCCGGACCAGCAGGTCTCTCAAGCGGGCCTGGCGCTCCGCTTCTTTTTCCATTTCCCGGCCAGCAAGTTCCGCCGCCAAACCCAGCCCTGCGATGCCGGCCACATTCTCGGTTCCCGGCCGCAGTCCTCCTTCCTGTCCGCCGCCGAAATGCAGCGGCGCGATCCTGACGCCCTTTCTCACATAAAGAAAACCAATCCCCTTGGGCGCGTATATTTTATGCCCGGAACCGGCCAGCAGGTCAATGTTCATCTTTTCCACATCAATTGGCAGCTTGCCGAACGACTGCACGGCATCCGTGTGGAAGATGATCCCGTGCTCCCTGGCCAGGTGGCCTATCTCCTCCAGGGGCTCGATGGTCCCCACCTCATTGTTGGCATGCATGATGCTGATCAGGATGGTAGCAGGAGTAATGGCCTTTTTCAGGTCCTCCACGTTCACCAGCCCGTAACCGTCCACGGGAAGGACGGTTAGGTCGTAACCCTGTCTTTGCAGGTTCCGGCAGGTATCCAGGACCGCGTGGTGCTCAACGGCCGAGGTGATGATGTGCCTGCCCTTCCCGCTGTTAGCCAGGACCGCGCCGGTGATGGCCAGGTTGTTGGCCTCCGTGCCTCCTCCCGTAAATACGATCTCCTCGGCCCTGGCGTTGAGCAAACCCGCCACCTGCCGGCGGGCCTTTTCCACGGCCGCCCTGGCCTCGCGGCCAAAAGCGTGGATGCTGGACGCGTTCCCGTAATTTTGCGTCATATATTCGGCGACCACCCTGGCGACCTCTTCCCGCACCGGGGTCGTCGCCCCGTGGTCCAGGTAAACCTTCCTCATCCTGGGAGTCATCTCCTTTTTTTCCGTATAAGTTTATTATAAAACGAAACGGAAAAATTATCAGGGAGAATGTCATGAAAACACTTGATGATATTTATTTTACGTCCAATTTTTTGACAAACCAGAATGGATAATTTTCGACCGGGAAGGTAACGTCTTGCTTTCCTGTTCCATTATACTTTCCAACTCAACCTATTTTGAAAATGCGAATGAACTCGTAACGCCGGCAATTGTTCTGTATGAAGCGAGTAATCTTGCTCATTAACCTGCCGATTTTTATTTATGTCCAGAACCACCCCAACTGTGTTTTGCTGTAATGCCAAAATCCGGTGAAATTTTATACAATGTAGCTGTGGCGCAGGAGATAATAAGTTATAATTTTAACAGGACTTATGCAGTTCCAGGATAATATTCCCAGTTCCACAGCCTGAATTCTAAATTATTTGGCCAAAATTTATCAATAAGCCATGCC
>JANLFJ010000027.1 GCA_024655825.1 Peptococcaceae bacterium
TCCGAGTTCCTTCTAATTTTTGCGATTTTTATACGATTTTTTCAGGGGAAACTATTTAGGATTAACAGGTTTTAAATGAGTATACGTCTGGGTAATCCCATGGGTTTTGTACCACTCAATAGCTTTGTGAACTCCTATTTCCAATGGAGTACTAGTCTTCCAGTCAAAATCATTGTTGGTTTTAGAAGGATCTAACAAAATTGTATAAACATCATCTGCATTACGTGGACGAACTTCCACTTCTTTTTCGAGACTAATATTAAGGGCTTTTACGGTTGCATCAAATAACTCTTTGATAGAATAGTCAGTGCCTGAAGATATATGATAGGCACCTTTAATACCCCTTCCATCTACTGCCTTCATTACTACATCAACAAGGTCATCGATATAAATGAAATCTCTTCTCGTATCCATTACATAACAGGGTTTACCCGTTGTTATACGATGAAAGAAAGTTGGTAGAGGACCGCTTAAGTTTCTAGGGCCATATGCGTTAGCCAAACGAAACGTAATATATTCCAGCCCACTAAGTTTAATGTATAGTTCACCCGTCGTCTTGCTGATGGCATAACTGCTACCTTCAGGACGAATAGGATGATTAATGGTAATAGGTTGCTCAAGGGGATAAAGTCCATAGCAAAGAGCGGTCTGGAAATAGATTAACCTCATTATACCGACTTTCTGGGCAGCCTTAACTACATTAACTGTCCCCAGTTCATTGGTTCTTATATCTTCTACCCAGTTTTCAGGGTCTTTATAAGATGCTGCCGCATGTATTACCACTTCAGGAAGAAATTCAGCAAACATTTTACCGACCAGTTCATCTTCGGCAATACTGCCCTCGACTACCATCAGGTTTTTGTGGACATTCAGGTTATCATATCTTCCTGTGGAGAAATTATCAATTACTAACACCTCATCACCTCTGGCCAAAAGCCTGTCAGCAAGATGTGACCCAATAAAACCGGCGCCTCCTGTAATTAATACTTTCATAATTCTTCACTCCTTAATAGTTTTATGCGCGTTTCTTAAATTTCATATATTTTTCCCACCAGGGCTTAATAAATTTAAAGATAAACCTCTTGCCGGGAAACTGGTTAAACAAAAATGACAGCATTCTCTTTTTTATCCATCGCACTTTTTCGCCCTCTGAAAGATGCTGCTGAATCTTTTTCACTTCATAAGTATTCAAGTTAACTGGTATAAAGCCCTTTAATACTAAATCCTCATCAAAATCTTTTACAAATGCCTTATAACTGTATCTACCTGATGCTATAAGATCACGATATGCGTTTTCTGTTAAGTCTTTTCTTACATTTTCATTTTTAAATAAAGCTATAACTTCATTTAGATTGGAAAAATCTTTCTTTAAAGGGATATAATGTACCATCGGTTTCATAATACCGGAATATTTTCCTTCATATAGTATCTGACATACACGGAACGCAGCAGCTTCAAAATGGCGAGGGCTAATGGTACGATAGTAAATGTTGTCTTCCCATTTGTACAACAAATCTTTGTATATATCATCAAATGTGGCCATTGGATTCTTCGCAAGGTATACCTCGGACTCTCGGAAAACTGTATCATCCAGGTCAAAAATTGAGACACCTGCTTCAACCCCCAAACACCCCTTGCAATTTCCCAAAAACTTATACCAGTCTAATCCATAAATTCTTTTATCCTCCCTAGTTTCAATATCAAATATCAGTCCTAACTCTTTGGTTCTTTCCAGGAATTTAACAGCAATTTGGCTTTTTTCCTGTCCTCCTTTTCCCCAGTAAAAGGGAAGCTCTCTTCCCCGATATCCAATATCTATAGTCCTTTGATTATCCGGTTTTGAATATTTGTTTGCCAGCAATACTAAATTTTCGCTTACATATCCGGGAAGGATAGTTTTGATATCAATATTACCAATATTAGAATAAACAAGGTTTGCGTAATGCGGTTCTAGCAGTGTATAAATGCAATTAATATTATATTTTTTTATAAAGTCAAATCTCTGTTTACAAAAACAGTGTTCATCTTGAAAAATAGCAATATTATAGCTATTTAATCGTTTAATATAGTTTAAAAACTGTGTATTTAATGTATAAAAGCGATGAGCAAAAAGAGAATAATGCAAAATTAATACAGGAAAATGTATCTTATTTAAACCTTTGGGGAATCCATATTCTGTATTAACCGGCCATATTTTGTAAATGGAGTTGTTTACAAATTCCCTGACGTACTCTATAAGTGTAGGCGCCAAATTATAGACTCTATTATTATATATTAATAATATGCTGTTAGGGGATATTGCATTATCATATTTCATCAAAAAAGACTTCCTTTAAAATTTATTCTATTCGTAAAACGGGGCGCGAAGCCCGCGCCCCGATAATTGGACGAGCGAGCGCAGCGAGCGATGTCCGATTATCATAATGTTGGCGCACTTTGAATTTACTCTTGCAAAAAGTTAGCTAATATTTCACGCCTTGTTCATTATACCCAAAATGGGCTCAACGTCGCTATTTTTTGTTGCTGTTAATCCGTTTAACAGCAAAATTTTACTTAATATTTCCTAATATTTCCTAAGAATAAACCTGCTTAAAAGCCTGCAAACACGAATTTTTTCAACTAATCTAGCCCTGTGGAATTTACTTTTGCAAACTGGAAGTTACTTTTTCAATTGACCATTTTTTTGTAGACTCCTCTTTTGTCATGAAACTCTTGCTGCCAAATTTCTAAAGAAAGCAGTCCCCAAATAGTACGACCATATTTTGATTCTTTATCGATTTTTTCCAAAACTATACGGTTATTTATCAAATCCCTTGTTAGTGCTTTTTGTGTGGAAAAAATATCATAAACAAAATCTTTAACCTCTCCTCTAAACCATTCTTGTAAAGGTACGGGAAAGCCCATCTTATCCGTTCTATTAAGTATAACAGGCGGCAAATAATGTTTAATTGCGTTCTTTAACACATTTTTCATTGTACCGTCTTTAAATTTGATATTGGAAGGGATAGTTGCTGCCAATTCAACTAAAGGATGGTCAAGAAAAGGGACCCTTGATTCCAAGCCGTGGGCCATACTTACTCTATCTTCGACATGTAGTAATGCCGGCAATAATGTTTTAAAGTCAAAGTGGGTCATACTGTCAAAGTAGGATTCCTTATTTACATTGTCTGCCCTAAATATGCTCCTAAAAGTCTCAAAAGCAGAATAACCATCCAGAGCTTCCCAGTTTATCTCTTCCCCTAATTGAGGAGCACGGTTGATTAACCGGAAATATCTTTTATCAAGGTCCTCAAATAAACCTTCCCGCCAAAATTCCTGTAATAATGGCTTATAATCTTTAAGGGCAGTTAAATTAGGAATAATGGACTCATAGGTTACAATAAAATTTCCCGAATGCATGGTACCGTCAATGGCAGCTTTGATACACTGCTCAAAATAAGCAATTAAATAACGAGTATATCCTCCAAAAATTTCGTCCCCGCCTTGGCCCCCTAGTACTACCTTTCTATGCTTGCTTGCAAGTTTTGATACCATGTATTGAGGAAAGGAACCAGGTCCGGCCACAGGATAATCCAGGTGGTAAATTACTTTGCGTATGTTTTCAACAAAGTCTTTAGCTTCAATATCTAATTCCCTAAGGATAAAGCCCCTCCAATTCGCTAATTCCCTTGCATAATGACTTTCATCATAACTTTCGTTGATGGAAAATTTCCCGTTATATCCTTCAAAATCCCGACCACTGTTCCGGGTAGCCATGGAGGCCACTACTGCAGAGTCTACCCCACCACTCACATACGCCCCAATAGGGACATCGCTGCGCAAATGCATGTCCACTGACTCAAGAAGCAACTGCTCAATCTTTTCTTGAAAATACTTTTCAGTGTGATAGAAATCGAGGTTATAAAAAACTTGCCAGTATCTCTCAGTATTGATTTTACCGTTTTTTACGCTTAAGTAATGTCCTGGTAACAGCTCAGAAATACCCTTGAACAAGGTTTTCCCCGCTAGGCAAAACTGGAATGTTAGGTAATCTTTAAAACCCTCCAGGTCTGTTTCAATATATTTAACAAACGGTAGAAGCGCTTTAATCTCAGAAGCAAAATAAAAAACTCCGTCAACAAGGGTATAATAAAACGGTTTAATTCCAAAGCGATCCCTAGCACAAAAAAGTTCCTGTTTTTGTTCATCCCATAAGGCAAAGGCAAACATACCACGAAAATGTTTGACGCAATCTTTTCCCCATTTCCGGTATGCATATAAAATTACTTCCGTATCGGAAGTGGTCTGAAAATGCTCAATTCCCAATTCTTTTCTTAGTTCAATATAATTGTATATTTCTCCATTATAAGTCACCCAATTGCCATATTTATCTCTCATGGGTTGAGCGCCAGTTTTCAGGTCGATAATGCTTAAACGTCTGTGTGCAAAGCCGACATAACCTCTTTCATGCTCCCAGACCCCTGCTCCATCCGGTCCTCTGTGTTTTTGTAGTTCATTATAAATATATAATGCCTTTTTGAGATTGTATATTGGTTCCCTTGAAATATTAAATATTCCCGCAATGCCGCACATATAATGTCTCCTTTATTTCATTAGTTTAAAAAGCTTAAAGACTTTTTTTAATATTATAATAAGGTATTTTCTACCGGGGAATTGGGTTATAAGTATTCGATATTTAACATTGATAAAGAAGAAACGAACTTGATAGTCTTTATAAAGATAGTAATCAACTATTTTAATATTTTGATTAGAAATATCAGATATAATTCCTTCATTCTTTAATTCCTCATCAAATTCATTAACAAAACTTTTATAAGTGTATTTCTCGGATTTAATTAGATCATTATATGCATTCTCGATAATTTTTTTGCATTTTTCTTTATCAAAAAATGTATCGATTACTTCATCAAAGTTCGAGAAGTCCTTTTTCAAAGGAATATAATGTATCATTGGTTTTAAAATATTTGAATAGCTGCCTTCAAAAAGAATTTGACATATTTTAAAGGCTGCAGCTTCAAAGTGTCGGGGGCTTATTGTTCTATATGGTATATTATCTTCCCATTTAATCAAGATTTCCTTATATACCTCATCGAAGCTAGCAAGAGGATTTTTTCTAATATATTCATCATATTGTTTTTTTACAGTATCTTCAATATCATAAATTGATACTCCTGCCTCAACACCTAGGCAGCTGCGGCAATTTGCTAAAAAATTATACCAATCATATCCATATAAACGCCTGTTTTCTTTAGTTTCAATATCAAGCTTTAAACCCAATTCGCTTGCCCTCTTTTTGAACTCATGGGCGATATATGATTTCTCCTGGGCACCTTTGCCCATATAATACGGTAATTCACGGCCGCGGTAACCAACATCAATCTTTCTTTTCTCATAAGGAATACTCATTTTTCTCGAGATTTCAACCAGTTCATCACTGACATATCCCGTTAAGGTATGTACCAGTTTCGAGACACTGGTATATTTAAGATAGACTTCTTTGTAATAAGCTGGATCTAGCAAAGTATATACACAATTAATTTTATATTGGTTGATGAACTGGAATCTCTGTTGACAAAAATGGTATTCATCTTGAAAAAAGCAAATTTTATAGCTGTCAATACAACTCTGAAGATATTTTCTATATTTTTTGTTCAATCTATAATTACCAGTACCAAAAAGAGAGTAATGTAAAAGAATTACCTTAAATTTTAGGTGCCATAAATATCTGGGAAACCCTAATTCAGTATTTATTTTCCATATTTTAAAATGAGAGTATTTCTCAAATGCATTTACATGTTCCATTATCGTTGCGGCATTAGTTCCTAGAGTATGATGATAAATTAACAATATACCATTAATTTCTTTCATTTTATTCACTGTTTAAACTACCCTTTCAGTAAACTTAAATAGATTTGTTCACATCGTATTGCAGCAGCATCAGCAGAATGCCATTTTACAGCGAATGCCCGGCTTCTTTCTCCTATTTCCCGTCTTTTCTTGGGATTAATTATCAATTCCTTTAATAAATAATACACATTATCCGGAGTAGCGCTTATAATCGGTATTTCGTCAACATACTCAGGTACCTCTTTCCTCATACTTCGTAACCACTCAGGTCTCAAATAACAAATCACAGGTTTACCCAACATCATAGCCTCTCTAGCATTAGCTCCAAAAAAACCAAAAGTCAACATGTCCACCACAATATCTGCCTGAACCTGGTAATATCTTAGTTTTGGGTTAGGTACATCATGAAAAAATATTAATTCTACATTATATCCTTCCTTTTTTAATCGTTCAATCAAAGGAACATATATATGAGTACATTTAATATTTATTTGATTTTTATCTGTACGCATCTCATAATTCCCCACACAATGAAAAATTTTAATTGTATCATTGCTAAAAGGCAATTTATAGTTTGTTGGAACTAGCAGATTTGGATGCCAAAATGCGGGATCGAGGCAATAAAACTGAGGGACCTCATGTACTCTAGGATCATCGTTGTAATCTTTTCTATTACCACCAATTGTAATTTGATAATCTGCAAGACTGTTACGCAGTTTCCCCCAGGAAAGGTTACGTTCATCACTGCATACATCAGGATTGTTGCGCCACTGGCAAATATCACATACTGGTTCAGGCGCCCAAGAACGAAATGAGCTTTGAGATACACCATCAAGGCAGGAATTATTGCTGTATACAATCTTTTTGCCCAGTTTTTTTAACAACTTGATATCCCATCTTTCAGGGAGGATGTCTTTTATATAATCATCAAAATCATATAAAAACTTTAAGCTGTGAGCATTGCTAAAATGAAAAATATCGTATTGTTTTATTGAGTTTATAAAAAACTTAAGGTGTTTAAACTTATCTTTCCACCCATTATACGAAAATTTGAAGTCCTCCCCATGATAATATATTTGGGAATCCTCATTCGGGTCATAGTTTAGAACATCTGCTTTCCAGCCTAGCTTCCTTAAAGCCCTTGATAAATACCATGTATTGTAATAACACTGTCCTACAAATAAAACTCTACCCTTAATATTATCAGGCAATTACTTCTCTCCCCCTTGTAATAGTTTACATTACAATGGTAAAAAATCCTTTCAATGCTCTATAATACTTTAGACCTACAATAAAACATAGCAGAGAAACACATGTTAAGTATATAAAACCGGATAACTCAGGTAAAGTATGACTTATTAAGATGTTACGATATGATTGGATAACATGATAAAAAGGATTAAAATACTCTAATCTCCGAGCAATATCGGGTAGTGCATCAATAGAATAGAATATGGGGGTCCCAAAGGTTATCAGTAAAACAATGGTAGGTATTATTTGTGACAAATCACGGATAAAAACTGCTGTGGCACTTAATATAAGACCTATTCCTGCTAATAATATTACTTGCACTATAATAAGTGGAACTAAGACAATAAAATGCCAACTTGGGTATATCCCATTTATAAATAGCAAACCATTTACAAACAATAATCCCACAGTAAATGGCACCATGGCTACAAATGTATCAGCGATAGGTATGCATTCAACTTTAAATACGATATTTTTTACCAGACTTGCACTGCGAACCACTGAAACTGTGGTAAAACTCATACTTTCAGAAATACTTAAAAGAGGAACAAATCCACTTAAAAACCAAATAACATAAGCCATTCCAGAACTAGCTCCGGGGATCCTAGCTTTAAAAACAAAAGTGAATAAGAAAGAGTATATCACAAGAGTTAGGAGTGGATTTATGATAGCCCATAAGGGGCCAAGTCCTGAACCAAGATATCGGTCGCGTAAATTTATCTTAAAAAGGTTTATTATCATGATTAAGTCTTCACGCTTAAATCCAAAGAACGATGTCATTGGTCCTCCTCCAGCTCTTCAATACTCCAGGATTCAGGATAGAAATATATTGGATTCTCATATGGATAATTGTGATTATTTATTTTAAATAATTCTTTACCCCAGGTAAGCGTCCTCTTAATTCCATTATCCTGTATATCTTTAACTTCTATCACCGCTTCATAAATCCCTTTCCCTAAGAGTATATTCTCATATAAGGCATCAATTATATTTTTACCAGGGGATAAATTTATTTCCAATCTCTCTGCTCGCATGGAATTCTGTGAAATAAGTAGACCGTCAATACGTCTTAATGAAAATATTATATCTGGATTTAAAAAGGTATGAGAAACTATTTCTATTTTTGTATTTATACATTCTCCTACTTCAAAAACATTTTTTACTAAACCGTTTTTATCATAAAAATTTATACTTTCAATCCTGACTTTATCGCCCGGACAATACATTGTCCTTTCCTTGTACCGTTCCCTAATTAATTTTTCTTCCTTTTCCCTGCAGGACTGTAAATATGCTGCTGTTACTGTTTTAGGGTCACCATCCATTATTACTTTGCCTTTTTCCATCCAAATACACCTGTTGCATAAAGCTACAATTGAGGGCATGCTATGAGAAACAACAATCACAATATGACCCTTTTGACATATCTCTTTCATTTTGTCAAAAGCCTTTGTAGTAAAACGGGCATCTCCAACAGAAAGAGCCTCATCAATTATTAAAATCTCCGGGTCTATGTCAATATTCATAGCAAATGCCAGCCTGGCCTTCATTCCTGTGGAATATGTACGGACAGGGTAATCAATAAATTCTCCCAGTTCAGCAAATTCAATTACCTCATTAATAATTTCGTTAACTTGAAGCCGGCTCTTACCATTGAGTTCTCCATTAATGTAAATGTTTTCGCGCCCAGAAACGTCATCGCGTATTCCGGTAGCCAAAGACATTATACAGTTAACTCTTCCTTCAACTTCCACAATTCCATGAGAAGGTTTAAGAAAACCGGCAATCATCTGCAGTAGTGTAGTCTTACCTGCACCATTTTCTCCTATTATCCCAACTCTTTCTCCCGGGTTAATATCTAATGTTACATTATCTACAGCTTTAATAATTCTATTTGTTTTAATATTAACAGGTTTCTTATAAAGAGCATCACGGAAAACGGATATTGCTACATCAAACAATGACTTGCGGTAATATCTTGTTACATTACTTAATTTGATGTTCATAACTCCACCTTATCGGTATTTGAATATAAGGTATATGATTGCTTGATTTCTCTTTGTTCATTCCGAAGTATACCTGTTTTGAGTTATCCCAACCCCAAGCATCTTCTATTACCCCATCCCAGGTATTAATGCCTCCGCGAAAAACAACAACCGACACTATGCCTGACTGTAAACCCTGTGGTACCGGAATGCTAGAAGAAATCCGTACAGGCCCTGTTCCCTCAGGAATTTTTATGTTTCTCCATCCTGTATTAACAAGGCCAGCTATTAAGCCTCTTCTTGAATCGTGAATATATAATTGGCAGTTTAAGCTGGGATCAGGTTTTATCCTTTTAACAACTACACTTATATACAATTTATTATTACCAGATTCTACTTGGACTGATTTTATACAGGCAACCTGGCGCGGATATGTGCTGTCAACACTTCCAGCGTCCTTGCCAAGATAGGCCATAATAACGTCCTGTGTCGGGCCGATAGCTTTAATTTTCCCTTTATCAAGCCAAATAGCTCTTTTACATAGTCTTTCAATATAAAAAATGTTATGTGATGCAATAATAGCAGTTCTTCCGGAGGAACATATTTCCTTAATTCTTTGAAAACATTTTCCTTGAAAATATTCATCTCCAACCACCAATAATTCATCGATCAGAAAAATTTCATTAATATGGGCAGTCGCAACCGCAAAAGCCAGTTTAGCTATCATTCCCCTTGAGTAAGTAAAAATCGGCTGGTTTATTATATTGTTAAGCTCCGAAAATTCTATTATATCCTTTTCTATACTGGAAATTTGTTTTTTGGAAATACCTTGAAGTAATAAATGTCTATAAACATTATCCCGTCCTGATAGATAAGGCGAAAAGCTGGTTGTCACTTCAAGGATTGCACTGACCTTACCTTTGATATCGACTTCGCCCTTGTAGTCTTTCATTACCCCTGAGAGAATTTTTAAGATGGTACTCTTACCTGCTCCATTGGCACCAATAAGGGCAATCGCCTCTCCTTCTTCAACTTCGAAAGAAATATTGTCTAAAGCCCTATAATATTTTCGTTTACCCCCAAGCAAAGTGCGAATTACTTGACCTGGAGTGTCAAGAATTAAGTAATCCTTTGTTAGATTATTAACAATTACAGCTTTACTCATTTAACTCTCCATTAAGTTTTATTAGTTGATCCTCGTGTAGGTTTCGCTAATCGCAGTTCTAGTCACTTTCCAGTCGCCATTTTTTTCTGTTACAGAACGCATTCCAGCCCAATCGGGACATCCTTTACAATATAATATGCTCATATCATTATTAAGCTGAGCATCTCGCCAATGCCAGAACTCCTCCGAATTCCATATATCAACAATTGATGAATTTTGAATATTAAGGCCTGAAGTATCTCCACCAATATCAAATCCACAAAAGCTTATATCACCATTCCAGCGAACATAAAGAGTAGTCCATGCCGCCCAGCAAGCCTGTCGTTTACCCAAAGGATACCAAACAGGCAGTACCGGCTGGCAATTGGAGAACTGATCCTGCATAATGGCCCTGGAAACATAATCCACTTTATTTCCCCAAAACTCGAGAAATTCTTCAAACTGATAATGATTACGTTTTTCCATAACAAAATGAACACCAATACTAGGCTTTTTTTTATGCCCCCGCAACTGAATAAGCTTTTGAAGATTATCCCTTACTTTTTTTAGGTTGCCAGGAGGCTGTAGTAAACGATAAGTTTCCTCGTCCACTGCATCAATACTTACCACTAAAGAGTCTATCCCTAATTCCAGTAAATACCGGCTTATTTTTTCATTTAGAGCAAGACCGTTTGTGGTTATACCGATAGGAAAACCCATTTTTTTTGCATATTCCAGTACGTCGTACAATTGTGGGTATAATAAAGGTTCTCCACTAAAGGTAGGCGCTAAAGTAGGCTTTACTTTCCATGACTTTGTTTCATCTATAATCTTTTTTACCAACTCTACTGGCATCATCTTTGCTTCCGATAACTTAGAAGAATAAGGACTGCGAGCCGAGTGAAATTGACATTTATTACATTTCATATTACAGAAAGGCGACAAATCTAATGATATACATTTAGGAACACTAAAGTAATTCTTGAACTTTTCTTTTAGATAATATTGGTAATCCCCGTCACCTGGCCAAATAACAGGAAAATCCTTAGTAAAAGGAAGGTCTACAAGGTTGTCTTCATAATCATTTGTTTCTTTAATATTTTGTAATTGGTTACCGCTAATTATTTCCCATCGCGCCTCAGTAAACTGGCGGTAATCAACGAATGAGTATTCTCGACCCTTTTCTTGATGAATTTTATAGGAATTTAAAAGGCAATCATCTTTTAAGTCAGCATTATCCAGACGAAGGGCTATAGTTTCATCTATTCTAGGACTGTTTGATATTAGCCACTTCCAAAAGGATGTTCGGCTTTTAAAAAAATTGGGTGGTTTAGTAAGAAACAATTGCTGAGGGTAATAATAAAGTTTAAAAATACCCCGGGGAAACTTTTTTAATACGATAGTATTTCTACTCATGCCGCTTTTTTCACCTAGTTTCAATGCTAGTTTGATATCTTCATCAGTTTTACATTCAGCTATAAATAGCCTTCTATAATAATAATCCTCCGGAGGAAGAGTATGGTTATATAGTCGAAAATTGGATATTTTTAAACATAACATGCTAAATATTTGGGGGATTTTAAACTTTTTCCCTCCTAAATTAAAGTACTCATTAAGGCTGTATTCGTATGCCTTTTTGGCAAACCTATTGGATTTGTAATAGTCCTTCACATACTTATTAAAATTTTTTATTCTTAATTCATAATTATCGCCCTTTTCTCTGAAATCATAAGTTAGAGGAACCGTATCTTTCTCGGCAATACAGTACTGATAGGGATAATGATATCCCTCAAAAGTTACATGACCTGTATTGTTCTGGTTAACAATCCTAAAGCCCTGGGATTCCAACAGTATACGAAGTGTTTGTAAAGAAAACGTAACCATATGATCTGGAAAGAAGTTCTGCCATGGAAAACCGTGTAGCTGAGCCACATCATTAGTAGCAATAAAAATCTTACCACCTTTGCGAAGCAGGTTGTATACATTTCTGATAACTTCTCGAGGATTTTTAATATGCTCGAGCACATTATCCATAATAACCATATCAAAGTATTGGGGGGGAAAGTTTTGTTCCTCAAACATTCCTACCCTTATATCTATTTTATATTTCTCACGCCCATACTGGGCAAGGTCATATTCGGGATTAACCCCGACAAGTTCTAATTTAAGTCCGCTCTCCTCTTTAAGAA
This sequence comes from Peptococcaceae bacterium, assembly GCA_024655825.1. Classification (NCBI taxonomy): domain Bacteria; kingdom Bacillati; phylum Bacillota; class Clostridia; order Eubacteriales; family Peptococcaceae; species Peptococcaceae bacterium. The sequence goes on from JANLFJ010000027.1 coordinate 12,414, forward strand.
CTTTCATTAAAGCACCAAAACTACAACCAATATCAAGAACACTATCCCCCTCTTTTAGATAATCTTTTAGGTAACTTAATCTTAATCTTGCTATAGCTAAAACATGTTCCTCAAATTCATGTGGGATATGGGCTATTTTTTTTTGAGTCATTTTAATGTAGTTCTCATAGTAATTTTTTAAATCATTATACGTGCTGTCTGTATTCTGGTATACTAACCCGCAATTAACGCAGATAACATTTTCTACTTTAATTCTTCTAGGAGCCCCATATTTATAAAAAGGTACACTGTTATTTGAGTAGCAGATTGGGCATTCCATCTTTGTCATTACATCCCCTCTATTAAAAAATATCAAAATTATATATTTCCATAAATCTCTGCCCACGATATCGGCGTATTAACTTTCTTGAATTACCATGTAAATCAAAAATTATAATTCTTTGTTTTCTTCTATCCTCGACCGCTATACATCTTCCATCTCGATTCCATCTAGGTAAATAGAGTTGACTTTGATCGCTACCTATTACCAACTCTTCCTTCAATTTATTCTTAAAAGATAATATTACTATTTGGGTGCCGCCGTTATTCTTTCTATGACAAGCAATTTTATCCCCATGTGGCGAAAACCTGGGTGAAGGGTTACAAGGAGTTTGCCATTCTGTTTCAATTATAATTTGCTCAGGTTGATTTTTATTAATAACGCATATATTAAAAAAGCCTGGATTGTTTTTGCTGCATTTTTCATAAACGACATAGTCCTTATATACATCTGGAATCCCATTGCCGTAATGTTGCGGGTCATAAACTAGTGGTATTTCCCTGGCAGCCCAATCTACCATAAATAAACCAAACAATTCATCCACTTTACCGCTTTCTGTTATTATATAGTTTCCGCACTGAGAGAAAACAGGATATGAATCCATTCTAGAATTATTTGTTAATTTCCTTTCTTTAAAACTGGGCCATTCAGATACAAATATTTCAGCTAAATTGGCAAACTTATATTCTTTTATAGGAACTCTGCACCATGCAATCCTTCTTCCATTTTTAGCCCAAACAGGGGCATAATTATCTTGATCACTATATGTTAACCTTTTAATTTTATTTGTTAATAAATTAAATTGAACCAACTCGAAGTTATTGCCATTATGCTCTGAATATAAAATATCTGTACCATTTGGAGAGAAAACTGGAGTAATACAATCATTACCAAAAAGAGAAGGCAATTCTAATGCCTTTTGGGTGCCGTCTGATAAAAATAATCCATAAAAACCTTTTTTGTTTTTGGCTGAATATACAACTTTACTTCCTGTTTCTTTTAAAACATCACTGCGCATGATCGACATTACTTTTTCACCTATATCTGAAAATGCCGTTTTACAAAGCACGTACAGTTTTTTATGCATAATCTCAAATTAAACCTTTGATTTATTAAAATTTAGTTCACCTTTGTTCATATTGGTGTATGTTGTCCAAAAACCGTTTCTAATTACTTTGACATCACCATAAATGACGTCAGGAAAACTAATTTGACTATACCACCGTTGGCATGTCTCACAAAATGTTTCTTTTATCTTATTCTTTAAATGCATATTTCTAAATTGGCGGTAATTTTTTCCTAACCATATCTCCTTAATAGTTTGGTCCTGAATATTACCTAAAATCATATTTGTTGTATTAGCCCTCGTAATGTAAATACTACAAGGAACCACATCGCCATTGTATGTTATACCGCATGTCTGCCAAGGCACTATACATACAGGGCGTTTCTTTAATTCCACTTTTGTCATCGTATCTGAAATAATTGTTCCGTTTTTATCGTTAACCTCCCCCATTGAAATGTAGTTAACTTGAGGAAGCCACTCTTCGTAAAATGCCCTTCTTTCCTCAATTGTCTGACCCAGATTACAAAGACTAACTCCTATTGTTATGGGAGAACCGGCTTCATTATTGGCATTTATAAAGTATTTCAAATTTTTTACAACATCATCATATTTTGCAGGAACGCGAATTTTTTCAAACCAGTTTTTGTTTCCATCAATACTAAAAAAAACACTGCCCCGATAAAAACCGACAAGTTCATCGGCGAATTCTTTGGTGAACATCGTACCATTGGTATTGAAATACGTGTTTATACCCATTTCTGTAGCTAAACGAAGATATCTTATAAAATCTTTATGAATTAAAGGTTCCCCATCATAGTTCATGAGAATAGGTATCTTATACTCGGAAATTTCCTCAAAAACTTTCAACACTAAATCATCCGTTATAAAACCACGATCCCTTGTATAATGCTCCAGGCCAAACCGGTAATTACAATGCTTACATTGTAAATTGCAGGCATTTGTTATTTCTAAAGCTATATAACTGGGGAAATCCGGTATTCTATTATTTACTGGTTCGATCACTTTTGGATATGGAAGAGCCGTCTTTGGGCCTAAAGTGCATTCCAAAGGTCTATTTTTAAACCACTTTTTAGCTGAAATTATATTCTGATATTTTCTAAGAAAGTTCTTAGTACCTGTCAGCATCTAAAACCACATCCTTTCCTGATTTATTAAGCCTATTTTTCTATACCAAAATTTAGGGAATAGAGACCAAACAATACAGTTCTCGCAGAACTCAATCTCGTTATATTTGTTTAAACAATGCTTTTCCCTAAGAATACGAAGCTTTTCTCCTTTCCAGATAGACTCAAAAGACTGATCCATTATATTACCAAGAGGATCTTTGTCCCCAGTAACATGAATAAAACATTTTGATACATCCCCGTTAGGCTCTATTTTAGTAGCATACCATAACCAGGCGCAGGGATAACGCTCTTCGGGGATTTCCTGCTTTTCAGCGGGGGTTACACTATTTTCGTTAACCAATCCTCCCCAATTACCGTAATTTCTGACATTAACCAAATCCACAATATTTTCCCACCGCTTAATAAAGGAATCAAATTCATGCGCTAATTCTTTAATCCCTATAATGTGAGTTGTAATTTTTAAATGTTTTGCTCCCATTTGGTTACGTATATTTACTAAATTCTCGAGATTTCTACAAACCCCATCATAATCATCAACTCCTGTTAACCATTTATAACTTTCCTTGGAACCAGCATCAAGCGAAAAAGATAAGTGGTCGATACCGCTGTCTACTATTTTTTTACATCTTTCAGAATTTAACAAAGTCCCATTTGTCGACACAACTATTGAAGCATTTGGGCATAACGTTCTAACCATATATAGATAATTGTCAGCTTGAGGATGTTGAAATGTTTCTCCATATGCACTGATTTCAATACTAACATTACGCCGACTTCCTACTTCTCGGCAAGCCTTTTCAAAAACATCTTTTGTCATAAACCTTGCTTTTTCAGGTGGCCTAGAAAACATGGGACACATGCGGCATAATCTGTTACAACGCCATTCACCCAACGAGATGCCGTATGCATATGGGAAATCCATACGCATATGTTGTTTTCGTTGTTTTCTCTTTTCCAACCAGTTTAAATTATGAATGTTCAAATGAATTCTCCTTTTGGGCTTTACTTTGTAATAATATCCTTTTTACATCATCAACTCCACAGTTCATAACAGCATCAATAATTGATAAGCCTGATACAAAATCGCCGTTCTTTATACCAATTTGACTATAAATCGGATGAATAAAGTTTTGATATATTAAGCTTATTCCTGCAGCAGGAAACTTATCATCTTCCTGATAACCAGCTGCCCCTCCACCACAAAGGTAAGCTGTTCCTCCGATTTTTTTAGTTATTTCTATCAGTAAATCTGTAGATTTATTGGTTGTCATTAAATCACTTTGGGATATAAACGTTGTATTAATATTAAGCATTCTGCATACTGCAGTTATATTATTAATATTGTATTCAATTAAATAGTCATATGGCGCAAATAAAAGCGGTGCCAACCACTCCATTGTCTGTTTAAAGAAAGGGGCTTTCGTATAATTATATATTAAAGTCTTGTATATTTTTCCCTTCCACTTCTGGCTGTTATCTATCTTTACATCTTTTATCAACTCAAAACCATGGCTTTTTATTATCGGACAACTAACCCATATCGGCTTCCCCTGAATTAATAATTTAACACGATTTAGCCAGGTACCGCTCCCTGTTCGTTGTCGAGCAACATTATCCAAAAATACAAAAACATCAGACCTGATTATTTTATCGAAATACCCCAGCCATGGAAAAAAGTTTGGCTGATGTATGGCAACTACTATTTCCTGTTTACTTAACGACACGTCCAATTCTCTCCTTTTGAAGTCTCTCTACATCATCTAGGTGCATAAAATAATCAATTATTATTTTCTGATCTTCTTGCCAGTACCAAGCACCAGGCCAAGGCGAAACCAGAGCACGTATTAGATTATAAATCTCTATCGCTGGCCGGCTCCAGTCAATATAACCATCTTCGGGTTTGCGTCGTCGAACAATAGTTGCATTTGACTCATCCTGTTCAATAATATTAATATTCTCATGATATAATAAAGGCAAAGTTTCAGTAATTAGTTCTTTTGCTGCCATAGCAATTTTTGTACGTAAAGATAAAGCCGTATCAAAGAATGAAATAGCTAATTTTTTTTGAGCTACAATCGGTCCAGCATCTACAATATTTGTCATTTTATGTATTGTTACGCCTGTTTCTTTTTCGCCATTTATTAATACCCAATTTACGACATTAGCACCACGATAACGTGGTAGGAGAGAACCGTGAATGTTAAATATCCCCTTTCTAAAAATGTTTAACACTTCAGGTTTTAAAATGCTGTCGTATGAAAAGCATAGTCCTAAGTCCGGATTTAGTGTTTTCAATTCCTCAATAAAATTGTAGTATTTACCAGGATCATTTTTAAATTGAGGCTGAAGTATACCTTTGCATCCATGTTTTTTTTTCCATTCTTCAACCTCCTTTTTAGCTTCCGGACGTTTTGATGAATACACAACGGCGCTAATATCTTCGTTTGTTAAAACATCCCTTAAGACGGCAAGGCCATATTCATCTCCAAAAACAATTATTCTATTATTTGACATTGTTCCTTCCCATCTCTTTAAGTAATTCATCGTATTTTAAGTGCTGTTTGGTGGCTCTTCCTTCGATACATCTTGTTACCCGTTCACGTGGAGTCATCGGTTGGGGTGTCCACCAACCCGGATGTGTAAGTACTTGTATTTTGTCAGGTTTCGACTGTTCCAAAATATCCCTCAACCGTGAGTGACGCCAATAACCATTTGAATCAGAACAGTAATAATAGTTTTCTTTTAGGTAGCGAGAATAAGTATTAACCATATTTTCAATAACATGTCTCTCTTCATTAATCCATTTTCCAGTTTCAGGATTATGAAAGGAAAATACTTTAATTTCTTGACCAATCATCTCTTCAACTATCCTTTTTTCAAATGCTAGGTATTTCTCAAACATTTTTTTATCTTCACCATATTGGAGGTTATAAAAAAGAGGATCAAAATGTAGCCCAACCTCATGACCCATAAAAACAATTTCTTTTACAAGATTTAAAATCTCCAGTTCAAAGAAATTATAAAAATTATTATGAAGGTGAATAAAATAAGTAGCAACAACACCCTCATTCTTTTCTATGAGAGCAAGTTTATAAGAACGATGAACAGACAAATCAATATCATGCCTCCAAAGGATGTTCTTTCCATTCATTTCAATATCTGAATAAGAAATAAACTTATACTTAAGTTTTGCCAATCTTAATAACTCCCGGTATTTTTCTTCAGTAAAATCTTCTATGTTATAATTCATTAAATACCTCAATTAATCGATTCTCCTTTGAAGACATATAATTCAGCCCAATTTTTTATTCATCAATAGCTTTAACTTGTCTAATAATCCTTGCAGGATTCCCTGCAACTACACAACATTCAGGTATATCATTAAGAACAACACTTCCCATACCCACCATAACATTATTACCTATAGAAATATTTCCGACAATCGTACTATTAGAACCAAGATAACACGACTCTCCTACATGAACTCCTCCTGAAACACAGACACCCGCAGCAATGCAAGTATAATCACCTATTACGTCATCATGACTTATTACAGTATTGGGAAGAATTATCACATGGTTACCAATCACCACATTTGATGTAATACTTACATTTTGAAATACTACTACACCAGTTCCCAATTTTGTCATTTTTGATATAGATGCTGCCGGGTGGATTATTGTTTCAAATCTGTCTAAGGAAATACGAGTTTTACCTATAATTTTCCTTTTATTTAAATAATTCTGTGGGCTTCCAATCCCGTTAACAAAAACACAGTCGTTCATTTCATGAGCTATTTCCAATGGTCCGAGAATTCTCACGCCGTGTAGCAGTTTACCCCACTTATCAGGATTATCATCAAGAAAACCAATACATTCGTATTTAGGTCCATATAATATATTAATTTCATACAGTGCATCTAAAATATCGATACAATTACCACCCGTGCCTAGGATTACTATTTTTTTAATTGCTTTCCCCCCCCATCAGAATTATTGTTTGAAAGCTAATGGAAAAAGAGTAATCATTCAAATAAAATAAATTTCATATAAAAGTATGTTAATACCATATCGTCCCGTTATTTATATTCATTCATTTTTCCTTGAAACAATAGTTATTCCGGAATCCTCTATATCCATATGTTCTATTGACAATCCGGCTTCTTCACACCAGTTCTTTATTTCCTCGGGTGTATGTCTATGACAATTTAAAGGTCTATACCAGTCGAAATTAACATGGTTCATTTCTTCAAGATTCCATTCAGGTCTATAATATGCTTTAAAAATATACCAGTAAAATAGCCGTTGTAAATCAATTTTTCCTGCCGGAATACCAAGATATGGCACATCCTCGGGTACATTAATCTCAACTTTTAATTCACCTAAAGTTTTTCCAAGCATTGTTAAGGGCATCAGGGCTTGCCACGCTTCTTCATTATTCATATTCTTTATATATTCCCTTATATGATCGTCACAAAATTCACGAACAGGAGCTTTCTTTTTATAAACATAAAACATAAACCTTCCGCCGGATAATAATAACGAGGCCAAATATTTAAACGACTTTTCTGTTGAATTAGTATGATGTAATACTCCTTCGGAAAAGATGATATCAAAAGTAGGACCTTCAAATGGCAGATTCATAAGATCAGCCTGCAAAAACTCCCCTTTAAGCCCCTTTTTTTCGAAAACTGAAGCGGCAATATCTATTGCCTCTGATATGTCCACTCCTAAATAGTTAATTTTATTAATGTATTTTTCAAAAAGTAGTAAAGTCGAAAACCCGGAACCGCAACCTGCATCTAAAAACTTAGCTCCATCAAATAGATAATCATTAAGGAGGTTTTCGTCTCCCTTTAAATATCTTTGGATAAGCCATGCCTTATGAGCGTCTAGAACCACCTTAGAATCATATGACTTCCTTTTTCCCCATTTAAAAGCAAAGGCGTTTTTAGTTTGAGCCTGGTTATCAGAGTATATTTTTATTTGTCGTAATATCGCATTTTGTACTACATAATCAGTGGAAAGAATCCTAATTCTGTTTCCCTCATTTAATCTATCCACCCCAAGAATCTTTGCCCAGTACACTAAATCACCTCTATAAGTATTCTCTACACCAGTGCTCAAAGTTCAGTAACGACCAAATAAATAGTCTCCTATTATCTTTACCCTTCAAATGATCATCAACTAGCTTCTGTATTGAATCCCTGTCTAAAAACTCGTAGATACGAGCATTGCCATTGTAAATAATCCTTTTTACATATTCTATACTTTCTCCCCTAAACCAGGAAGCATCTGGGGCTGAAAATCCCTGTTTAATACCCTCGGTTATCTGTGCAGGGATATAACGTTCCATAACTTTTCTTAAAATAAGTTTTCCATCTCTGGTTTTCTCAAAATACTTGTTTGTTTTAGGTCCTGGCTCATTTTCGTTTAACCTGACTATCTCGCCCAGATTCTTTAATTTTAGAACTACTGGCACTTTAATTGCAAAATCCACTAGATCATTATCTAAAAAAGGTACCCTTGTTTCTAGGCCATGAGCCATACTAAGCTTGTCTTCCACTATCAACAATCCATGGAGAAATGTTTTTGCTTCAAAATATAAAGAGTGATTAATATAGTCTTCCGGTTTTGTTAATTTTTTGTTATGTTTCTGAAAAATGCTGCTGAAAATATCACGTGTCCAAATGTGTTTTACATCATTCCAGATTGGTAAAAACACATTCTTTATTTCTTTATTGGGTATTAACCTCTTCCAAAAACTATAATATTTATCAATGTAATTTTCAAAATCTTCATTTACAACGGCCCTATAATAGCGCCAAGGGTATCCGCCAAAAAGCTCGTCTCCCCCTGTTCCCGACAAAACAACCTTAACAAACTTAGAAGCAAGCTGTGATACGTAGTAATTTGGATAGCTTTGGCCAACGCGAGGCTCCTCGAGATGCCAGGCTAACTTGGATAAAACCCTTTCCATATCTCCTGCTTTCAATACCATTTCATAATGTTCTGTCTTAAAGAGGTAGGACATTAGTTCAGCTTTTTCTCTTTCGTCAAAACCCACTTCCAAACCGGACGCTGAATGAAGGTCAAACCCGCAGGTGAAGGTTTTAATGTATGGAAGCTGGCGGGCCGCCACTGCAGTAATGGAACCAGAATCCATCCCACCACTTAAATACGAGCCAATTTCAACATCGCTGACCAGCTGTCGGTTGACCGCTTGAAGAAAGAGCCTGTCAAGTTCTTCCAAATATTCGTTTTCGCTTTTTGGTTTCTCTGGTTCATTAAAAAAGTAATCCCAATATTGAACTGGAGATAGCATGGTGTCGTTTTGTCCCAAACAAACAAACGCCCAATTGGCTGCAGGAAACAATTTTATCCCTTTTAACAATGTCTTATCAGTAAAAATATTTTGGAATGTAAAGTATTCCAACAAAGCCTCCAAGTCAAGTTCCCGTTTTACTTCCGGGTGAACAAGTATTGCCTTTTGTTCAGATGCAAAAATGAATTTTTGGTTTATAAAGCAATAATAGAGCGGCTTGATCCCATAACGATCCCTTGCCAAAAACAATTCTTGCCTGGTCCTGTCCCAAATCGCAAAGGCAAACATCCCGTTAAACCTTTTTACACACTCAGGGCCCCATATTTTATAAGAATAAAGAACAACCTCTGTGTCTGTTTTTGAACGGAATTGGCATCCTAAGCTTTCCAGTTCCACCCTCAATTCCTGGTAATTATATATCTCGCCGTTGTAGACAATCACATAATTATTATCGTTGCTGGCCATGGGCTGATGGCCGGCCGGAGAAAGATCTATTATTGCCAAACGCCGGTGCCCAAGCCCTAAGAAACTATCCGTATAAAAGCCTTCGCCATCTGGCCCCCTGTGAGCGATAGCATCGGTCATACGGCGAAGCAACACGGGCGATACAGGTTCTCCGTTAAGGTTAAAAACACCGGCTATGCCGCACATGTTATAGTCTCCTTAATGTTTCCAATACATGGTTATAGTCTTCTTCCGACATCTTGTTATGAAGAGGTAAAGCTATGCTGTACCTGTAAGCATCGCGAGAATTGGGGCATAAATCGTCGCTCAAGCCATACTTCTGTTTGTAATACCCCAGCATATGGACTGCCTGCGTGCCAACCCTGGACGATATCCCGTTCTCGAACAAGTACTTCAGCAGATCGTCGCGTGTCAGCGGGGCTTTTGTTTCGTCAACCCAGCAGACATAGGCCTGCCACGAATGAACGCAACCTTCGGGCTTGGAAGGCGTTCTCAACCAGGTTATGCTTGACAGTTCACGGTCATAATATTGGGCCCATTTTTCTCTCTCCCGGATAAAACCGTCCACTTTTTCCAACTGGACAAGGCCTATAGCGCCCTGCAGGTCGGTCATCCGGTAGTTGTATCCGAGCAGGTTAAAGTCGGGCATGAGGTAAGGCGCGTTGTTGCCGTGGCGCTGTTCCTCGGAAATCGAGGCCCCATGATTGCGAAGGCAATTAATGATTTCAGCCAGTTGGGGATCGTTGGTCGCGCACATCCCTCCCTCGCCCGTAACCAGGACTTTGCGGGGATGGAACGAATAGCAACCCACGTCCCCGATGCTCCCGGCGCATTTTCCCTTGTATGACGCCCCGCTTGCGCAGGCGGCATCTTCTATGACCCGGAGGTCATATTCTCTTGCCAAATTCATGATTTCATCCATGTCGGCATAAAGTCCGAACAGATGAACCGGAATAATGGCCTTCACCCTTACGCCTTTAGCCATAGTGTCTTTGATGGCTGCACGGGCGCTTTCCGGATCGATGTTGAAAGTCTCGGGAGCAATGTCGCAAAAAACCGGTATCCCGCCGCAATACTCAACCACATTGGCCGTAGCCACCCAGGTAAACGAAGGCACAACAACCGCATCGCCAGGTTGCACGCCGACTGCCAGGAGAGCAAGGTGCAACGCGGTAGTGCAACTGGTCGTAGCCAAGGCATACTTGACCCCGTGCCGCTCGGCGAATGCCTTTTCGAAGGCAGCCACTTTGGGTCCTTGTGTAAGCCAGCCGGTATCAATCGGCTCCCTTAAGGCGTCCCATTCTTCTTTGCCCATGCAAGGAGCGGCGATCTGAATTTGTTTCTGTTTACTCATCCGCTATTCCCGCTTCCTTCCTGCGCTGCTCTACCTCTGCCTTGTGGTTGTTTCGCCATTCGATGAGTCTTTTCAATCCTTCTTTCAAATCGACTTCGGCCTTATAACCTATTTCCTTTTCAGCCTTTACCGGGCACCCAATACGGTTTTTTACAAAGGTGAGACCTGCCGGTTCATATTGTATTTTCAAATTTGACCCCGTGACAGCCAAGACCATTTTGGCAAGCTCCTTGATGCTTGTCCTGATGCCGGTCCCGACATTGTAAAACGTATCCGTAGTATCCGCTTTCATCGCGCAGACATTTGCCCTGCCGCAGTCGCCCACATATACAAAATCGTAGGTCTGGGAACCGTCGCCGTAAACAACCAGGGGCAGTCCCTTATCCAAGCGGTCAAGCATCTTCATGATCACCGATACATATGTGCCGCGGTAATCCTGACGTGGTCCATAAACGTTCATGTAGCGGAGCCCCACATAATCAAAGGCCTTATCCGTGTTCTTGTATCTGTGGTACAAAGCCCTGCACATGTGTTCCCCGGCAATCTTCGTGGCTCCATAAAAATTGGTATTGTTATAGGGATGATCTTCCTTCATGGGTTCTTCGACGGCATCCCCGTAAACTGATGCCGAAGAAGAGTAAACCAGCCTTTTAACGCCGTTGTTTATACACGCTTCCAGGACATTGAACGTACCGCCGATATTGACTTCAAACGCCGAGCGGGGGAAATCATAACAATGGAGAAGCCAGAGCGCAGCAAAATGGAATACGCCGTCCACCCCTTTCATGGCGGCATTCAGAATGTCCCTGTGCAATATGTCGCCGCCGAATTCAAACACCTTCACTCTTGGGTCTTTCAAGGCTTTTTGCAGGTTTTCAACACGGCCTCGCGTGAAATTGTCATAGACGATAATTTCCCCGACGTCTTCTTTGCACAATTCATCCACAGCGTGCGATCCGATCAGACCGGCCCCGCCGATTACCAAAAACCTTTTCCCTCTTATGTCCAAATTCTTCTCCCCCATTTCTATAGCGGCAGCACTATCATTTTTCTTTCCCGGTTAGATTTATAAATAGCCTCAATCAGTTCCAGCGACTTTCTACCTTCTCTCCCATCAGTGAGAGGGTTTTCCCCGTTTCTGAGAGAGTTTATGACATTCCTGTAATAAGCAACATGGCCGTAGCCGTACACGGAATCGGGATACGTGGCCGATTCCTCCACAAGTCTATCGTCATCATGGTATTTGCTGAATTCCCAGTGAAGTATCTTATTGACAGCTATTCCCCCTATGCGCACCGTTCCCTTCTCACCGATTATCGTGATGGAACCTTCCAAATTCCTGGGATAGGTCAGCATCGTCACGTTGATGCTGGCTATCCCTCCCCTCCTGAATTTTAGAATCGCCACCCCCGTGTCTTCGGTTTCTATGTTGCGCGCCAGCGTATCCGCACAGGCCACTACCGATTCCACCGCGCCTCCCAGCCACTGGACCAGGTCTATATAGTGTGATGCCTGGTTGCAAAAGGCCCCTCCGTCAAACTCCCAGGTGCCGCGCCACTGCGCCTGGTCATAATACTCCTGGGGCCTTGTCCAAAGAACATTGGCGATGATCATATAAATTTTACCGAATCTCCCTTCTTCTATCGCTTTCTTGACGAGCTGGATTGAAGGGTTCAACCGGTTTTGCATAACGACAAACAAGCGCACCTTATTCTTATCGCAGGCTTTAATCAAATCATCAGCATCTTTGAGCCGGACTCCCATGGGTTTTTCCGACAGTACATGCTTGCCGTGTTCAGCCGCCATAATCCCGTGTTCCGGATGGAAACCGGAGGGCGTGCAGATGGTGATCATCTCTATATCGTCACGTTCCAGCATTTCTTCATACCTGGTCGTCCAAAAAGGAATATCGTATTTCTCAGCCGCCTGCCTGGCCCGCTCTTCAACTATATCGCAGCAGGCTACAATTTTTGCGTCGTTTTGTTTGCTAACCGCTTCAAAGTGGTTTTTCGCTATCCTGCCGCAGCCCACCAGCCCTATGCGCACCAAGTTCAACCGCCCCTCTTCCAAATCATTCTTCTCTAATACGGCTGACTCGTCACAAAGTCAGCCCAGGAATTCCTTAATCGAGTCAACCACATAATTTATTTCTTCATCATTTAATTCCGGGTCTATGGGCAACGCCAAAACCCTTTGTGAGGCCGCCTCCGATACCGGTAGGTCCCCCGGCCTGTACCCCAGCCCTTTGAAGCACTCCTGCAGATGAAGCGGCAAGGGATAATACACAGAGGTGCCAATTCCCTTTTTCTTTAAAAATTCGGCCAGCTTGTCCCTGTGGTCAACAGAAACAACGTACTGGTGAAAGACGTGGCCGTCTACAATCGCGGGACACGTAATCTTCCCCGCCAGCACTTTTTCTTCAAATGCTTTATTATACAAGGAGGCGACCCTGCGTCTTTTCTTCGACCATTCCGGGAGGTATTTGAGTTTAACGTTGAGAACTGCCGCCTGGATGGTATCCAGCCTGCTGTTGTATCCCACAACGCTGTGATAATACTTCGGTTTCGAACCGTGGACCCTTAATACAGCTATCTTCTCAGCCAAAGCGTCGTCATTTGTCGCAACGAGGCCACCGTCTCCATAACAGCTCAAATTTTTCGTCGGGAAGAAGCTGAAACATCCTATGTCCCCTATAGAGCCGGCTTTTCTTTTTTGACCGCGGTAGTTAACATCTGCACCTATTGCCTGGCAAGCGTCCTCAATAACTTTTATTCCATATTTTTCGGCCAGGTCCATAAGTTTCTCCATGTTGCAGGGCAACCCGAAAAGGTGGACCGGGATTATCGCCTTTATTATTTCGCGGTTAATGATATCCTCAACCTGTTCCGGGTCAAGATTGTAGGAAACAGGGTTTATGTCGACGAACACCGGCTCGGCTCCCAGCCTGCAAACAGCTCCCGCCGTCGCGAAGAAAGTAAACGTCGGGACGATGACTTTGTCACCCTTGCCTACTCCCAGCGCATGCAAAGAAAGGAGAAGGGCATCGGAGCCCGAAGCGACGCCCAGGGCGTGCTTGACTCTTAGGTATTCGGCGATGTTTTTCTCGAATTCATTTACTTGCGGTCCCATAATGTAGCTGCCGTTTATTAAAACCGTTTCCACCGCCCTATCAATTTCCTTTTTAAGCTGTAAATACTGTCCGGCTAAGTTTAACAAGGGCACTTTCATTCTTCTACCTCTTTTATTTCAAGGTCACTAATCATTATGTACATTGACGCGCACTTCTTACAAATCGACTTCTTGCCTTCAAAATTCAACTTTTCCCCGCACCTGCACACCCAACCTTTAAGGCCGGCCGGGTTGCCAAAAACAAGCCCATGATCCGGCACATCGGCGGTAACCACCGAACCGGCACCGATAAGGGCATATCGCCCAATAGTGTTACCGCACACAATGGTTGCATTCGCCCCAATACTGGCGCCTTTTTTAACTAGTGTCTTTTTGTATTCGCTTTTTCGTTCAATAAAGCTCCGTGGATTTATTACATTTGTGAACACCATGGACGGCCCGAGAAAAACGTCGTCCTCGCAAATGACTCCGGTATAAATCGAAACATTGTTTTGGACCTTGACGTTATTTCCCAAAATTACTCCCATGGCAATAAACACGTTTTGGCCGATATTGCAGTTTTCTCCTATCTTGCATTCTTTCATAATATGCGAGAAATGCCATATCTTTGTATTTTTGCCTATCCGGCAGGGCTCGTCAACGTATGAAGATTCATGAACGAAATAATCCCTCAACTTCTCTTATCCTCCGCTTCCCAAACGATTAGCGCATTATCAATGTCCAGGTTTCTTTTATATCTTTCAAACTCTATATTGCTGAACACTAATGTGCGAATCTTCCTGTTAATAAGCTGTTCGGATTTGTCTACCAGCAACTGTAGATAGTTTTTGTCGACATCTCCTACAATCACCAGATCGATTAAGCCGGAATCAATCCCCTGGGCATAGTCACCAGTAATAAAAGCTATTTCCACATTGCCGAGATGGGCTATCACTATATCAATTAACTGGTCGATCCCCGTATACTTAAGCACAAGACTATGTAAATCGGAAAAAAGGGAATGTTTCGTGTTCGCTTTGTATTTAATCGTTCTTCCATCTTTTTCAGTACACAGCAGACCGGCTTTAGATAGACGGTTAAGTTCCACCCTGATCCCATTTGTTGACTCACCCAACTCTTCTGCAAGACCCCGTAAATATGACTGGCTATGGGGATTGAGAAAAAACTTTAGCATGAGTTTTATCCTTGTTTTTGACGTGATCAATGATTCGAGCAAAAATATCACTCCAGATGTGAATTATAAATCGCAATGGTTTACGAGTAATATTATGACTCGTAAACCATTGGTTGTCAACCTTATGGTTTTGTTAAACGCCGTGCAATAATTTCATTTTACGCTCATTAACATTCCGATAGCTTTTTGGGCTTGATTTACTTCGTTTATTACCTTATCATCATATGCCTCAATATTATATCCATATACCAGAACCTCAGCCCATTCCATGGGCTGCTCATTATACTTTTTCGACGTCTCAAAATACTCTTTTGCCTTTTCCATATCATTAAGATATATATAAACATACCCAATTGTCTTTATAAGCTTGGGGTGTTTTAGCCGCCATTCAGTACGCCACGGGTAATCTTTCGGCACTTCTTTTTCCTGTCTCTCTGCCATTTTTTCTATTTCAATCGCTTGAAGCAGGTGTTTTTTACCCTCAATAATGTTTTCTTTATTAATTATTAAATCTTTAGCCAGAAGAAGTTCTATATTTGCCGCATCTGCATATTCGCTGCCGTCATATTTATTGATACTAATCGCCTTTTTATAATAATCAACGGCTCTCGCATCGCCAATAAATGCCAAATAATTAGCTTTAGTGGAATACCAGTCTGACTGGTAACGGTCATATTTAATGGCATAATCCACATGCTCAAGCGCTTTTTCCATATATTTAACATCCATTGAATCCACATATTTATTGAAATATATGTTGGCAATGTTCATATGGGTTTTTTCGGCGAAGGGATTAAAGCGCGCTGCTTTTTCCGCATATTTTAGCATCAGATCAATATCACCCTGCTTTTGAGCCCCTACTATTTTATCGTTATAATAAATCGACAGCACCAATGAACAAGTGCTCAAAATAAAAACCACTGTTATGATAATAGCTGCAAATCTAACCGGGCGTAAAACCCATCCCTTTGATTTTGTATTTCCATTAATTACACCCAACATCGACCAGAAAATAATCCCAATAGCTCCATATGAAAAATCAAAGTCCATAATCCCATGGATAAACAGCCCCAGCGCAATTATGCCAGGAAGAGCCAAGGCTCTATTACTTTTTGTAAATAAAGCTTTAATTATTAATAATAGCGATGCTCCGAGAAATGACAGCAGACCAAGTGCACCCGATTCCACAGCGATTTCAAGTATATTATTATGAACCTGAGTAGTGTAATACGGCAGCGATCGAGCTGTTTTATACATCGCTTCCCAGGCGCCGCCGCCATAACCAATTAAGGGAGATGCGGCAATCAATTTGATTGCGTCCTTATAGAATACTATCCTATGGTAAATGTCAACATCGTTAATGTTTAAGTTGATAATTCTACCCAGCAAATTATAAGCTATAAAGCCTCCTTTTGTAATCCCATATAAGAATATTGAGACAACCGCAGGAAATATTATGGCCTTTAAATATTTGTCTGCTTTGTCGTTATTGCTGAAATATCTCTGAAATATATAATTAAACCCTATTAATGCAGCAGCCCCTGTCAGCACTAACCCCCAGGCAAAAAAATAGCTCTTGCTAATAACCCTGTCCAGAAATAAAACGCCAATTCCCCCGCCTGCCATTAACTGACACATAATAAGGGCCAATGCCTTATTTTTATTCCAGGCCTCCCAATTATAAATGAATAATAAAGCAGTCATTATTGCAAAGGTTATAAAACCTCCCCTAGACTGAGTACCAAATAAGCATATCAAAATTAAATAATTAGCTATTAATAAAAACAATCTTTCCGCAGTATTTTTTGTTTTACCAAATCCATTTAAACCAATCATTAACACTGCAGACAAATATACTGCCAGCGTATTGGCGTAGCCAAAAGTTGAACCAATCCTGTTTCCGCTGAAGGACCGTTCAAAAAGATTTAAGCCGTCGGAAGCCGATAAAAGGCCAATCACAGCAACAGCAACACCAGTTATAAATATTGCTGTATAAAGCGATTCATGTTCCCTTTTAATACAAATACATTCTGCAGCAATCAAATATACCATAAACAGACCCAGATAATTATAAGCGGCCTGGATGGAAAGCCATTTATTTGCTCCATTAATTATGGCCATGAAGTTTATCAATACAAAAAAAGCAATTAATATATCAATTAATGAAAATTTACTATTAAACCCCTTAACCAAGGCAACTAAAAAAAGCATCCCTATTAGAAGGTTTATTATCAGTTGATCTCGTTCAAGAAAAACACCCTTCCAGAGTGGCGAAACCACCAAGAGAATTATCAAGCCATAATATAGGTATTTGATATAATCTTCTTTCTTTTGATGCCCTGCTAAATGGCTTCCCTTTTTAATATTTCTAGCCATTCAACTCCCCCTCTTATCAGGATTGTGTAAAAAGACCACTTGTTCAGAAAACACCACTTCTTCATTAGTACACATTATAAATATAACACATAACAACTTTATTGTAAGACACTACTTTATAGGAAACATTTGCCTTAGTTGACAATACAGCAAAGGGTAGTTTTAGTCCTACAAAACAGCAATTGGGCAAAAAAAGGAGAGGCTCGCGCCTCTCCTTTTTTAGTTGTGATTATTGGGTGTAAGACACAGCCTGAGTGGCCGCATCGTAACCTACTGTCGCGTCAAACGCTTCACCGACTGCCCGGAACGGCAGCACAGTGCGACCGTTCTTGATCTGGGCAGCAACATCAGCGGTAACCGTGGAGGTTACACCACCCTTGACCACGGTGATGGTGTTGGAACCAATAACGATGGTAACTGTCCTGTCGGAACGGGTCAGGGTTACAGTCTGGGTAGCTGCATCCCAGCCGATTTCAGCGCCGAAGGCGTCGGCAACGGGACGCACGGCTACGAAGGTGCGGCCGTTCTCAATAAACGGAGCTACATCGGTAACCTTGGGAGCGCCGTCCTGAACATAGCCGGTAGCGCCGATAAACATGGTAACTGACTTGGCGCCGACAACCACTTTCGGAGCGCCGAATTCAAGCGTGATAGAGTTAGTGAAGCTGATGTCATTTGCGCCGTCAGTAGCGGTGATAACCACCTGGGCTACAACTGTACCCGCCTTGTTGCTGGAGATCTTGAGAGTGGCTGAGCCTTTTTCCTTGATGTTTTTCACGATTTCAGAATCCGTGCTGTTGCTGACAATGGCATCAGCAGGCTTGGAGACGATGTAGTAGCTCGCTGTAACGTCGCTGATATCGTTGCCGCCCGGGACCTTGGAGCCAAGAGCAACAGGTTTGCCGTCAGCGTCTAGCAGTTGGGCGGTGATAACGGCATCCTTGCCAACCTCGGTAACCCCGGCAGGGCCGGTCAATTGCAGGCCGGAAGCCTGTTTCATAACGGTGATGGTAGCGGTGGCGCTCAGGTTCTTATCCTTGTCAATGACCGTGATGGTTTTTTCGCCTGCATATTTTTCGTCAACGTTTACCGTATCAAACGCACCAGTAGCAGCGTTAAGGTTTTTGATTGCGCGGGTGTCGCTGGCAACAAACTGCAGATTTGTGGTTATTTGCTTAGACACGCCGGCATCGTCCCATCTCTTTACGGTAGGTGCCGGGACAGTTGCGCCGATAGGCACCACACTGGGCTTGTATTCAACCGTCAATTTTGTGGGTGTTCCCTGCTTCTTGACGGTGAATTTGAGATCGACGTATTTGCCCGAATCGAAGTAGGCTTTGATGGTGTAGTCGCCTTCTTTGTCAAGCTCTTTACCAAATATCTTCATAACAAGATATCCGGTGGTGTCTTCGGATTTGAACAGATAATCGGTTGTTTCAGAGGTGTTTTGATAGATTTTCTCGTCCATAGCGGCATCGGTCGGCCTTTGAGTTGCTTCAAACTTGAGGCCCAAGTTGCCGGCCGCCAGGTTAACGGGAGCTGTAGAAATATCTACGCCGTCTTTGTTCGTAAGGCCGCTTACTTTCACCTGGTTCCCGTTGACGTCCAGGAGCTTGAACTTGAACTCTTTGTCCGCATCCTTGGCAATTAACTGGTTGTTGTCGGAAATTAGTTCGATGTTGTAAAGGTCGTTGGCATTAAAGTTGACATATACTTCTTTTTCTACATCTCCAGATTTGCCCTTGATGGAATATTTGCCAGGCTTGGAGGCGAACACTTTTACCTTAGCTATGCCGGCAGCGTCAGTGACAATCGATGTTTTGCTGAAAGAAATCTCGGGCTTGCTGGCAGTAAATTCGACTGTCGTATCCCGGACAGGCGCGTTGTTTTCAGCTGACAGCTTGAAGGATATCTCATAGTAGTCGACGCTGTTGCCGTTAACAGTAGCATCGTTATAGGGGTCTCCGCTGGTACCCGCAGAACCGTCGTTTTTGTCAATTGTCAATACCTCAAGGGTTTTAGCCGCGGGAGCTGTGAAGGTTACGTCAAATACCCCGTTTTGCAGGATCTTTGCGTCTTCAGCAGATGGAGCACCGCTGCCTCCATAGAGGTATTGCTCAATTATGGTTTTGCCGGCATCAGGCAAGCCGAGAGCGATTTTTGCCGCTCCAGGAACATTGGATTTCACTTTGAAGCTAGCCTTACCAGTGGTGACATCTGTTATAACATACTGTAAGGTGCCGTCAAATGTGCCTGAATCTGCGGCAAACGTTTCAGTGGTACGGTTACTGGCAAAATATACCTTTGTGCTGCCCGCGATGGAGTTATCGGAATTATAAGTATACACGGTAACTTTGATCGTGTCGGAGCCGTTCGCCGCGACCGAAGTCTTGTCAATGCTGGCAACTGAAGCGAACCTGTCGGCAGCTGCAAACGCAGACAGCGGCAGAAGTGTCATCATGAACACTACTAGTGTCAAGATGGCAAAAAGCTTCTTGGATTTCAAACTATATCCCTCCTTAAAGTTTTCAAGGTCCTCAAACCCAATGTCTTTGACAGTGGGCCTGTGCCCGGGTGAACTTACCCCCGGGGGCGGTTCCTGCCGCGAGGTCGGCTTCTTTCGGGAGCCTGACACCGGGCATCTTGCTTGGAACCTCTACGCACTTCTATGTATCTCCTTTACACTCTAAGTGGCCCAACCACCCCCTTTAACGGGATTTAAGCAATTAACCTAAAACCTAAAGGTTTGTTTTTTTACCTTTAGAAAATTAAGGACTGTGAAAATAAAAGCAATAGTACGCCAAGTTACTATACCACATTATATCACAGCAGGCGTCCAAGTCAATAACCATAAATAGTAAATCTGTGCAGATTCGGAGGAAATAATCAAGAAAAAGCTCATTTTTTGTTTTTCAGCCTAAAAAGAAGCACCAGCAGCACGAACCTCGGCAAGGCCATCATCCGCCGGATGCGAGAAGGCTGGCGGCACAGCCGGTAAAGCCATTCCAGCCCGCGGCGCTGCATCCATTCCGGCGCCCTCCTGGCCGTCCCGGCCAGGATGTCGAAGGACCCGCCCACGCCCACGGACACGGGAACCTTCAGCTGATCGATGTTCTCGCGGATGAACGTCTCCTGCCGGGGTACTCCCATGCCCACCAGGAGGATGTCCGGTTTCGCCCTGTTGATATTCGACACGACCTCTGCCGTTTCCTCCTGGGAAAAGTATCCGTGGTGGTAGCCGCAAACCCTTATTTTAGGGTGGCTGCCCAGGACGTTCAAGACAGCTTTTTCCACCACGTCCCTGGAAGCCCCAAGAAAATAGAGGCCCCAGTCCTTTTTCTCGGCGAGTTCGAGTAT
Organism: Peptococcaceae bacterium; assembly: GCA_024655825.1. Classification (NCBI taxonomy): domain Bacteria; kingdom Bacillati; phylum Bacillota; class Clostridia; order Eubacteriales; family Peptococcaceae; species Peptococcaceae bacterium. The sequence continues at coordinate 33,126 of JANLFJ010000027.1, forward strand.
GCGGTAAACCAGGTCTATCCCGGTCACCCGGCCGGGGAAAGGGGTCCCCAGAAGGCGGCCCGCCAGGACAACGCCCGCCCCATCCGCCGTGACCAGGTCGGCCTTGTCCAGCACGGCATGAAAATCCTTGTCTATGTAAGCCCTGTAAATGATCTCGGCGTTGGCCGTGACGATCTGCCGGGGCTTTCCCTGCTCCACCATGACGCCTATCCATTCCACAACCTCTTCCATGGACATCCGGGCCACCCGGACCCCCAGGATGGAAACGGTCTCGATCTTCATAGACGTTTAACTCCTTTAAATTGTTCCTCAAGGGACTTTCGGAGTTTTTCGGGCGCCGGCTTGCGCAACCGGTTCCTTAATTATATTACCCTCGCACGCGGCAGGGCAAACACCAATTAGGCAACTGCAAACTAAAATGCGCTGTTATGAGGGCTGTTTTGGGGAATTTCCGCCGTTTCTTTCGTTATTGCTCCGGCCTAGCCCGTTTTTTTCCCGTAGATTTTTTCCAGCAGGGCGGTAAGGGCTTTTTCGTCGGCTATCCAGTAGCTCGCACCGTAGTTTATGTCATCGGCCTGTCCCGGGACGATGAACGCTTCGAGCTTTATTTCTTTCACATCGCGGAACCTGTTGGCCAGGGCGATCATTTTCTGCACCGGCATGTCGGTCTTCACCTGTTTGTTCAGTTCCTCCAGCAGGTCCGGTATTTTCCATATTGTGGAGAAGGTCAGGGCCTGGTCGGCCAAGGCCCGGAAAAACTTCTGCTGCCGCTCTATGCGGCCGATGTCGCCATGCCCGTCGCCGCGCCAGCGCACGTATGAAAGGGCATCCCGGCCGTCCAGTTTCTGCAGGCCGGCCTTCAGGTCGATCCCCTCTTCCGGCAAATACATCCTCTCTTCCACGTTGATGGTGATCCCGCCGAGGATGTCGATGATGCTGCTGAAACCCGCAAAGTTGGTCTCCACGTAATAGTGGACCGGGAGGTCGAGAAATTTTTCCACGGTTTTGACCGTCAGCTCGGCCCCTTCCACGGCGTGGGCGTAGTTGATCTTGCGGGTAACCCCCTTGCCCGGTATGTCCACCCTGGTGTCGCGGGGTATGGAAAGGAGGTGGATCGCTTTTTCCTTTATGTTGATGGAAGCCAGGATGATCGTGTCCGCCCGGGCCGGCTCGTTTTCCCGCTGGTCTATGCCCAGGAGCAGGATGTTCAAAATATCCTGCGAACTGTAGAGGGGCTGCTCTTCGCCTTTTTTATCGGGAGGCACGAGGGGATCGAACAGGAGCCGCGCGCCCCAGAAACCCAGGCACGCGCAGAGCAGGAAAAGTGCGGCTGCCAGGACCAGGCCTGCCGGGGTTAAACCCGATCTTTTCCTGCGGGCCAGGCGCGGCAGGTTTATTTCTTTTTCTGTTTCCATCTTTTACCTCCACCGGTTGCGCCGGCCGCCGCCCGCCTGCCGCTGCCTGTAAAAATTTTTTAATAGAAAGCGGAAACCGGAAGGCGGCAAGCGAAAATCATTTTCTCGCCACCTGAGCGGTGCTAAGAGGTATGGCCAGGAGTTCCCGGAGAGCGGGCATGTCCGGCTCCCAGTACCAGAGCCCGTCGATTTTCTTGTTTTCGCCGGGCAGCACGCAGGTGGAAATGCCCTTTTCCAGCACCTCGGGAGCGATGCGGGCTAAGGCGCCCATTTCCTTGACCGTCAGGTCGGTTTTCACGTCTTTCTGGAATATGGAAATGAACTGGGGCAGCTTTGCCAGGTTCTGGGCCTTCAGCACCTTTTCCGCAAGCAGGGTGATCACCTGCTGCTGCCTTTTTACGCGCCCGATGTCCCCTTCGCTGGTCCCCCGAAAGCGCGTGTAAGCCAGGACCTGCTCGCCGTTCAAGTGCTGCCTGCCGGGCTGCAGGTCAATCCCTTCCAGGGGCACGTACATCCGCACCGGCACGTCCACTTCGATGCCGCCCAATTCATCCACCAGTTTGACCAGGCTTTTGAAATCCGCGAGCACGTAGCGGTCTATCTCCACGTCCAAAAAATCGGAGAGGGTCTTTTTGGTGAGTTCCACGCCGCCGTATGCGTAGGCGGCATTGACCTTGTCCCAGGAGCCCTTGATCCTGACCCTGGTATCGCGCGGTATGGAAAGGAGCTGGGCTTCTTTTTTCTCCCCGTCCAGGGAAGCCAGAATGATCGTGTCGGCCCGGTCGTTAACTCCCTGCCGCCCGTCGAGACCCAGCACCAGGACGTTAAACCGGTCAAACTCCGGTTTCGCGCCGCTTTCGCCGCCCTGGCCCCTTTTTTCAGACAGGGTTTTGGGGTAGGGGAGCCGGAAATACCTGTCGAAGGCCAAATAACCCAGGCACAGGACGGCCGCCAGGACGACAGCCGTCTTAAACAGTGTTGATTTGCGCATGTTTTACCACCTTATTTTCGCTTTAAGAGGCACAAAGGGAACCGGGTTAAGTTAACCGGATGCAACGGGTATGAGATGTATAGAATCGCTGCCGGAATCAGCGGAACACGGCAGCGGTCTTGCTCTCCGGGTCCCATTCCAAAGAGGCCCCCATGTGCTCGCCGATAAAGCGGAGAGGCACCATGGTCCGCCCGCCGGCAATGAACGGGGCGGCGTCCAGGGAAACGTTTTTCCCGTTGGCGAGGGCCGTTTTCCGGTCAATAAACAGCTCTATGGTGGTATCGTCCAGTGAGCAGGTAACCCGGCGGGACTTTTCATCCCAGGAAAAAAGCGCGCCGAAGGCTTCCCCGACGAAGCGCAGGGGAACCATCGTCCGGCCGTTGACGATAACCGGCGCCACGTCCAGGCCAACCGGCCGGCCGTCGATGGAGGCGCTCGCCTGGCCGATGACAATCCTTATTTCCGTCATCAGCCGGCTTCTCATTTCCTTTACGTCACGCTGCATCTGGGCAAAAGAAGCCTGCAGCGCTTTTATCCGCTCCTCGAGCGGGCTGGTGGCCGTTATCAGCCAGTTGTCAAAATAGTGTTTCGTCATGAGCTGCTCCTGGGCCAGAAGGGGAAGGGCCAAGAGCAGCAAGGCCAGGAAAACGGCGACGGCTGGGCTTTTTTTCATGACCGCTCCTTAAATCGTCTGGTTATAAAAATATTAACGGCGGTAACAGGAACTATTCTACACGTAAAAGCTTAATCCTGCAAGTCTACCGCTGGTAATTTCCCCTTGCCGGCAGGGCGGCGATTACCTGTTCACGATAAAATTGTAAGTAAAAACCAGTTTTGATGGTAATATTTATAATTCGGTGATAAATTGTTCTTATTACAAAAAAATATCTTAACATTTTCTTATTTTTCTACTATAATATAGAAAAGGCACCTATCTTCCGGGAAAAATTTCGCAGAACTGAGCCAGAAACGAGGTGGATTCTTTGACAGAAAACCAGCTTAATCTTTTATTGTCCGAACGCGAGCGCCTGCTCAACGCATGGCGCACGGCAGACGGGGCCGACAGGATGGCTATTTTGACGCGCATCGAAGATATAGACGAGCAGCTCAATCACGCCGGCAACAGGCCGGTAACCCGCAGGATTTTACCGCGCCGCTTTTACAGGAGATAAGTGGAACAAAAAAATGAGAGCAGGGTTAACTGCTCTTTTTTTTGTGCTTTTGCGCCGTCATTTTATTTGCTTTCGCCCGCTTGTTCTTTCAGCTGCCTGTACAGCATATCGGCCAAGCCCAGGCTGTCGCGCGAGCCGGCAATCAGGCTGCTGTAGGATTCATCCAGCATGTCGCGGTACATTTTGGCGGCGGAGCTTTCCGGCAGCAGGCCGCCCTGCGGGATGGCCGACCGCATCTGCCTTAACATGAGGTGAATGAACACGGCCTCGATGTCCCGGCAGGCCTCTTTCAGTTTTTTATCGTCTTTTTCTTGCTGGACCTGCCTGATTATTCTTTGAAAGTCGCCGCTCTCCTTTTCCCGCACGCCCGTTTCAATGCTCGCGGCGGCAGGAGAGCTTCCGGCAAGTGAGTTGATCATCATCCGCTCTCGCCTCCCCGTTAGCGCTTCAGGTTGTTGGTCAGGCCCATGATGTCGTCGGAGGTCTGGATCGATTTGGAATTGATCTCGTAGGCCCGCTGGGCGATGATCATTTTAACAAGTTCTTCCACGATTTTTACGTTGGACGACTCCAGGAAACCGGAGCGCAAAAAGCCCATGCCCGGATCGGCGGGACTGCCCACGACCGCCTTCCCGCACACTTCATTGGCCACGTAGGTGGTGCCGCCCACCGATTCCAGCGCCGCCGGGTTGGGGAAGGTCGCCAGTTCGATCACCGGCGCGGCCGCATTATCGGCGCCCACCTTTTCGGTGGAAACTATCCCGTCCAGGCTGATGCTCACGGTGTTGGTATCGGTGTCGGGCTTAATGTACTTCATTTGTTTCCCTTCGACCTGCAGGGAACCCTCCGCGTTTGTGTTGCCTTTTGAGGAGAGCAGCGGGTAGCCGCTGGAATTCACCAGGTAACCCCTGCTGTCGATGCGGAAAGTCCCGCCCCGCGTGTAGCCGACCCTGCCGCCGGGGAGTTCGACCATGAAGAATCCCCTCCCCTCAATGCAGAGGTCCAGCGGGTTTTCCGTCTCCTGGGGGTTTCCTTGCGAAAAGTCGTTGATGGTGCAGGCGGCTCTCACGCCGCACCCCACTTCCAGGCCGTTCGGATTGAAAAAACCGCTTTCCGAGGCAACCGCCGGCCTTATGGTCTGGTAAAGCAGCGACTGGAAATCCACCCTGCTTTTTTTGAAGCCAATCGTATTGACGTTGGCCAGGTTATTGGCGATAACGTCGATGTTCAGCTGCTGCGCCTGCATTCCCGAACTGGCGATAAAAAGCGCGCGCATCATTTCTTGCTTGCCTCCCTCCCTTAAGTATTGATTTGGTGGTTGATGGTTTTTTGTCAGGCAGTCGCTGTAACGGTTTCCTCTGTCGGTCGGAAACCGGGAGGCCTCTGGCATGCAGTCCGGCCTCTTACACGCGGGCTATTTCGTTGACCGCTTTTTCCAGCGCGGCGTCATGGGTCTGGATCACCTTCAGGTTGGTCTCGTAGGCCCGCATAACCTCAATCATGTTCATCATTTCGGTGATCGGGTCGGCATTGCTGCCCTCAAGGAAGCCCTGCATGATTTCAGCTTTAACTTCCTGGGGGTCTTCGCCGCGAAAAAGGGAAGAGCCTTCTTTGGCCATATTCTTGACGGCCACTACGCGCAGGCGGTCCGTTATTTTCCCCTCGCACAGCACGTCGCCCTGCGCGCTGACCGTAAACTGCCCGCCTTTTACGGAGATTTCCCCCTTTTCGCCCATGACCGGGTACCCGTCCGTTGTCGCCAGAACGCCCTCCGGGGTCAGGTTGAACTGGCCGCAGCGGGTATAGCGCTCGCCCGCGGGCGTGTTCACCACAAAGTACCCGTCGCCCTTGATCGCCAGCTGGCACTGGTCCTCCGTTTGCTCGTACTTCCCCGGGCCGTAGTCCGTTACCGCGCAGTCGAGCCGCACGCCCAGGGACATTTTGCCCACGTAAGGAGGCCTGTCCCCTCCAGCGACCGGGTCATTGAGCCGGTAAACCAGCATCTCCGGGAACGACCTGGCGATGACCTGCTCTTTTTTGAAACCGGCGGTGCCGACATTGGCCAGGTTGTTGGCCGACACTTCCTGCCTGGTCTGTAAAAAGGCCAGGCTCATGGCGCTGGTATACAGTCCTTTTAGCATACAACACCCCCTTTCGCCGGCCGGCAGAGCCGGCATTATATTCTATATTCTGTCAATCATATGTAAATTCCTGTCGCTCCATTAAAAATAGGCCAATCTTTTTGGCGGGTTTGTCAGCTTTTGGTCACCCTGGCCTGGCGTTTGAAAGAGCGGGCGCTTTCCAGCGAATCCAAGTGTTCCAGGGCTTTGGCCGTGCCCATGGCCACACACTGGATGGGGTTGTCCGGGATGTGCACGGGAAGCTGCGTCTCATGCGAAATGAACTTGTCTATCCCGTGCATGAGAGCGCCCCCGCCGGTGAGCACGACACCCTTGTCCATGATGTCGGCAGACAGTTCGGGAGGGGTTTTTTCCAGGACCTCCTTGCAGGTTCCCAGGATTGCCTCCAGGGGTTCTCTGATGGCTTCGTGGATCTCCACGGCTGATACGGTGATGTTTTTGGGCAGGCCGCTGACCAGGTCCCTGCCCCGGATCTCCGTGGATTTTTTTTCCATTTCCTGCGGGAAGGCGGAACCTATTTCCATCTTGATTTCTTCGGCCGTTCTTTCCCCGATCATCAGGTTGTGGTACCGGCGCATGTAGCGGACAATGGCCTCGTCGACCTTGTCCCCGCCGATGCGGATCGACTTGCTGGTCACGATGCCCCCCAGGGAAAGGATGGCTACATCCGTCGTCCCGCCGCCTATGTCTATAACCATGGACCCGCTGGGCTCGCTGATATCAAGCCCTGCTCCCAGGGCGGCGGCCAGCGGTTCTTCGATTAAAAAGGCCTCTTTGGCCCCGGCGGAAACGGCCGCCTGTTTAACAGCCCTTTCTTCCACGCTGGTCACCCCGGAAGGGACGCCGATCATGACCCGCGGCCTGAAAAAGAACCTCTTTTGCAGGGCCTTGCCGATGAAATAGCGCAGCATCCTTTCGGTTACGTCGTAATCGGCTATTACGCCTTCTTTCATGGGACGGATGGCCACAATATTGCCGGGGGTTCTCCCCAGCATGCGTCTTGCTTCTTCGCCGACGGCAATGATCTGCCCGCCGGACTTGTCAATCGCCACGACAGACGGTTCATTAAGCACAATACCCCTGCCTTTGACATACACCAGCACGCTGGCAGTGCCCAGATCAATTCCAATATCCTCGCCAAAATTAAAGAAGAACATGAGGCCACCAATCCCCCTAACCCCCATAGTTTTCGTTTTCCCCTAGCAAAGAGAATTCCCGTGGCTCATATCTTCTACATTAATCGAGTTTTTTCCTTTTTGCTTCAAAAAAAATTAGATTAATTTTCTTGCGCTTCCTTATATTTTCTTTTGGTCGCCTCACCGCCGCGCAGGTGCCGTTCCGCCTTGTTTTGCTCCAGCACATACTTGACCTGCGCCGCCAGCTGTTTGTTGATCGCTGGCAGCCGTTCGGTCATATCTTTGTGTGTTGTATTTAGTATTGGTGTCGGTTTTGGTTTCAGGCGGCATTAGGAATGTGCCGGAAAGCAGGATAGGGAAGCTCAACCCCTCCAAGTCCTCGTTGATGTTGAAATGCACATAGATTTCTTCCTCGGACATCACCCGGATTTCCTTGATGATTTTCTTCAAGTCGGTATTGTCTATACTGTCGGTAAATTTAAAATTATCAAAGGCCTCCATAAACCTTTTCAGGCTCTCCCTGATTTGCCTGTTGAGCTCTCTGGTTTTGTCGGTGCTGTTTAACTTGAAGGAAAGCCTTTCTATTTCGGCGTTGAGAGGCTGCATGTCCTGCTTTGCTTCCTCCATGGTAATCAGCCCGTCCACCGCCAGCCTCTTGATGCGCTCGCGCTTGGCCTGCAATTCCTCAAGCTGTTCCCTGGCCTCGTCAAGGTCATAGCCCTCGCTTTCCCTGATGTATTCTCTGACCAGGGCATTGCATTTGCGCTCCACAGCCTCAAAGAAGGCTGCCTTATCCTTTATAAGATAATTAAAGAGCCTGTCCAGGCCCTCTTTAAGCCAATCTTCATTTACCCTTGCATATTCCGACTCGCAGCGGTTCTTTCCGTAAGCGCTCCGCTTGGAGCAGGTCCACCAGACATATAGGGGTCTGTTCTTGGAATGCCTTCTCTGATAGCGCCGGTAAGAAAAGCCGCATGACCCGCACTTAATCAAATTGGAAAACAGGTGCTTGTCGCTTCGCCGGGTAAACGTGCCCTCATAAGCCTCGGCGTTCAGCTTCATCTGTTCCTGCGCCTTGTAGAACTGCTCGTCTGAAATAATGCGGAATTCCGGCCTTTCAACGATATACCATTCGCTTTCAGGGTTATTGGCCCTTTTATTGGTGAATATATCAATGCTGCTCTGTTTCCCGTTGATCACGCGGCCGATATAAATCTCGTTTTTCAATACTTTGCCGACAGTATTCTGCGACCAGTTGCAGTTGGGCTTTCCGTCCTTCAACTTTTTGGTTTTTACCCTGTTCTGATACAAGTATGAGGCAATCCTGGCCATGCCCCACTTTTCCTCCGTATAGAGGTCAAAAATTCTCTTCACCCATTCGCATTCTTCAGGATTAGGTACAAGGGTATATCTGTCGATCCTGTCATAGCCAAAAACAAAGTTGGGCACCCGTCCTTTTTCCTTGCCGGGCTGCTTGCCGAACTTAACCTTTTCCGAAATGCGCTGAGACTCATTCTCCGCAAGCATGGCCATCAAATTCAAAGTGAAGCTATCAATATCCTTGCCCTCGCCCATATTGACAAGGTGCAGGCAAACCCCGTAGGAATTCAGCTCTCTGGTAACGGTGATAAAGTCAAGAGTGTTTCGGAAAAGCCTGCTGATGTCCTTTACATAAAGCTTCTGGAATTCTCCGCGTTTGGCCGCTTTGCGCAAACGCTGCAGGTCTTTTCTGTTTTGCATTTTGGTAGCCGACTTGCCCTTGTCGCAGTAAATGGCTACCAGTTCATCCCCCCTGCCGGGTATGTACCTCTCAAAAAACTCCCGCTGGTTTTCCAGGGAGCTTTGCTGTTCTTCTTTATCTGTACTGACTCTGATATAGGCGGCAGCCTTCACCTGAATCATCCTTTCTGTTACGTTTGTCCGCACTCAGGTGGTGGATTATAACGGAGTGCGTCTCATTAAGTCAATGAGTCATTCAAATTCTCTGTGTTATCCGAATTCTCATCGACTGAATCCGTAACAGCGGATTGAGTGACGGCTTCGACCGCCGAATTTATAATGCTCCTTGCAACCCCAAAGGACAGAGCATCCAATATCATTTCCAGGATGGCGGGATCAAGACTTTCTTTTGCGATATTCAGTTGCGCTTGTCCCATCTCCCCACCCCCAAACTTCTCTCTCTGTCTAATGTATATTAATGGCAAAGCGGTTTTATTCCCTGATAAACTTAACAGGCTTCGAGCCTTTGCGTTCCCTTTCATTGCTTTTTCTCCATCTTCTCTGCGCGCAAAGAGGTTTATTCAAGCTTGCAAGTCCATGCTATCAGGGATTGTCTGTTTTCATTTCGAGCGGGTTTATAGGGACGTCTTGAATCCGGTTCCGCCATGCCGAGCATGAAAAAACAGACGATGAATTGTTTTCACCGCCTGCCTGCTGAATAATTTTCTTTGAGATTTTAAAAATTTCTCTATCTTTATAAAAGCTGCTCTCGAATGCCTATGGCTTGCTCTTAGCCGGTTTTTTCACCGTAAGAGTCATTGGCCGGAGGTAACCCAAATCCCGTTTTTCAATATCCTTGCGTGACTTTACTAACGCAATCTGCTCGCCCCTGATTTTCCGTGTATTTGCAGGGTTTTTCCGTATATATAAACTAACATGAGTTACACTTCAAGACA
>JANLFJ010000028.1 GCA_024655825.1 Peptococcaceae bacterium
AACCAGGAACCCTTGTCACCATTGGCATGGAAATATTTGTCGCCAAACTCGGGTTATTATTTTTGTTTATTCCAAACGCGCCTTCCCTTTTACCAGCAAATACACGAGCATATTGGTGTGGGTGAAGACAGCCAACAAAAAAGTTAAAAATGGGGTCCAGCGCAAGTTTTCAAATAAACCAGTTTTTATACGCCGCATCAAAAAATGCCAATCGACAACACATCAGACCACTACCCGGTCAAAGCTGCGGTACCGGACAGCTTCGGCCACGTGTTCGGCCGTTATTTCCTCGTTTCCTTCCAGGTCAGCGATGGTACGGGCAATCTTAAGTATCCGGTCATGAGCCCGTGCACTCAAACCAAGACTCTGAAAAGCGCCCTGCAAAAGCTTTCTGGCTTCTCCGCGAACAGCGCAGTACTTCCTAATATCTTTCGCTTTCATAAAAGCATTGCAGGTGATGCCGCTGCCGTCAAACCGTTCCAGCTGCCTTTGTCTGGCCCTGACCACCCTTTCCCTGATCAGGACCGAGGATTCTTCGGGTCGATCACTGTTCAGTTCCTGGAAGGCCACGCGCGGTATTTCCAGGTGGATATCGATCCTGTCCAGCAAAGGACCGGAGAGCTTGCTCCGGTACTTGTTAACCTGGTAAGGCGTGCAGGTGCACTCCTTGGTAGGGTCACCGAAATACCCGCAGTAACAGGGATTGGCCGCCCCGACCAGCTGGAACCTGGCTGGATAGGTCATGGCCGACGTAACCCGGGAAATGGTTACAACCCGGTCTTCCATGGGCTGGCGCAGCGATTCCAGGACTTCCCGGCGGTATTCGGGAAGCTCGTCTAAAAAGAGAACTCCATGCGTGGAAAGAGTGATCTCTCCCGGCCTGGGAATCTGCCCCCCGCCTATTAAACTGGCCAGTGAGGAGCTGTGATGTGGGGAACGAAAAGGCCGCGCCGTGACAAGAGGCATTTCTTTGGTGAGCAGCCCGGCTATGCTGTAAATTTTGCTCACCTCCAGAGCTTCTTCAATGGTAAGCGGCGGTAAAATCGAGGGCAGGCACCTGGCCAGCATGCTTTTGCCGGAACCCGGCGCCCCGATCAGCAAGATGTTATGACCGCCGGCAGCGGCCACTTCCAGGGCCCTTTTGGCCATATTCTGACCTTTTACCTCGCTGAAATCCGGACCGGCAGAAGGCAAATTCTGCAGGTAGTCTGACAAGCTTATTTTTTCCAGGGGCTTGTAACTGCCTTCGCCCTCCAAAAAGTCCTTCACTTCGGCAAGGGTTGCAAAAACATATGTATCCAAAGGCGTTAATGCGGCTTCCCCGCTGTTGTTCACCGGAATAACAAACGCTTTATTCGACTGTTCCGCCAAGTACAGGGCCATGGGCAGTATTCCCGCGACAGGGCGCAGCCTGCCGCCCAAAGAAAGTTCTCCCACCAAGACATGCTTTTCAAGAGACACAGCCTTCAACTGCCGGGTCGCGGCGAGGATGCCCACGGCAATAGGCAAGTCAAAGCCCGGCCCCTCCTTTTTAATATCGGCTGGCGCAAGGTTGACGATGATCCTGCGCGGCGGGAATTCAAAACCGGAATTCTTTATAGCGGTCCTGACCCTTTCTTTGCTTTCTCTCACCGTGGTATCAGGCAAACCTACAATTTCCAGGCACGGAAGGCCTGCCGAAACATCCACTTCCACTTCGATCAAATGCGGGTCCATTCCCACCGTAGTGCAACTGTACACCCTGGCCAGCACGCCCATCACTCCCGTGACATTATACAACATATTTTGCTATTACTACATAATATTGCATATATCTACATGATATGCAATACATTTCCACTAGGGCGTCTGTTTATCATATGCCAGCAGTTCTTCCAATTTTACAGCCCAGGCCAGCAGCATTTCATCGGCCATAAACCGGGCGCTGAACTGCAACCCCAAAGGAAGTCCTTTTTTACCCCTGCCGGCCGGAAGGGTCACGGTCGGCAGGCCGGCATGGGTCCAGGGAAGATTCATAATTGGGTTGCCCGTCGACTCTATTCCTGCGGGAGCCTCGCCGGTAGACGGAGGCGACACCCAGAGGTCAAGCCCATTTTCATCCATTAAACCTTCCAGTTCTGTCCTCAGAAGCCCTCTTGACTTTTTCCCCTCTTCTACTTCTTCGGCGCTCACCTCTTTCCCTTCCCTGATTAAATCAGCCGTGCGCTCCCGGTACAGCCCTTCGTATTCCGCAAACAGTTTTTCATGCTCCCTGGCCATTTCGGCGGCCCCGAGCCGGTTATGGCGCCTGTTGATCTCTTCAATGTTTTCCAATGCCGGGATGCGTTTGACCGTGCAGCCGGCTTCCACCAGCCGGAGCAGGTATTCCTCGAAGGCGGCCAGCGTGCCGGCAGGGGCCTGTTTTAGGTATGGGCCTTCAGGCACTCCCAGCACCGGCAGCGTCATGTTAGCTGCCGCCCTGTCCTGTTCCCAATCCCGGCAAACGACTGCGGCCGCTAACAACATACCGGCTGCATCACGTGTAAACAACCCCACATGGTCCAGGGAACGCGAGTAATAAAGCAGCCCCTCGGTCGAAATCCGGTCATAGCTTGGCTTGTAGCCGGTTATCCCGCAAAACGCCGCCGGCCTGATCACCGAGCCCACAGTCTGGGTGCCTACGGCCAGCGGGCAAAAACCGGCGGCCACAGCCGCGGCCGAACCGCTGCTTGAACCGCCCGGTGTATGAGCGAGGTTGTGAGGGTTTCGCGTCGGCCCCGGGGCAAAATACGCAAATTCCGTGGTAACCGTTTTCCCCAGGATAAGAGCTCCGGCCTCGCGCAGCCGGGTAACGCACCTGGCCTGCGCCCCGTCGAACAGGTGCGCGGGAAGCTTGGACCCCGCCCTGGTGGGGAATCCATCAACCCTGAATATGTCTTTTATTCCAACCAGCACCCCGAATAACGGCGGCCGGTTCCCTGTAAGAGGGTATTTTTTCTCCAGTTCTGCGGCTTCCCAGAGCAGGCGTTCCCTCCTTCCCGTCTCAGGAACAAGCGCCTGTATCCGTGAATCCCTTTCGTCAATCCGGTCGCAAATGGAGTTTATATAGTCCTGCAAATCGATCTTCCCGCTCCGCAGGGCTGTTGTTACCTCCAAAAGCGTTTCAGGGTAATCCTTCATCATTCCACCTCCATGTTTAATCACCCTACATCAGGGCATAATCACAATATTTGTCACCACCGGGCGCGGTTTTCCATCCGAAGGCCGGTTCAGTATTTTGCCGTCGTAAACAAAAGTGCTCGACCCGCCGCCGTCCAGGTTGTACCCCTCCTTAACGCCAAGCTCCACCAGCTTATCTAGTAGCCTTTCCAGGGTCACGCCGCTGCTCCAGTCTGACTGGCGCCCGTCCACGACAATAAAAATGATGTCCCCGTTGGCGTATTCGCCGATAATCGTGCGCGGGTGTTTGGTTTCTTTCCATTCCTGGTCTACGGGACGGGCAAGCCCGCCCTTGATCAAAACGGGAACAAAACTCACGCCCTGCCAGGGGTCAAGCGCCATTAACCCGTTTAATTCATAAAAAATCCCGCCGATGAATTTTCCCTGCCTGTTGATCCCGGCAAAAAAGAGGTTTTCGGGATAAGGATTAAAAGGGCCCAGCAGTTTCCCGTCAATCATGACGTTACCCATCGGCACCGCGTAAGGCTTCCCATCCCTCATTTCGGTATAAAAACCGCCACCGTTAATCCCCAGGATAGCTCCCGTGCGCTGCACCGCTTCGAGGGTCGTTTCCTTTTCGCCCGGGGTATCCTTGGCCAGCACCACCTTGAACGCACTGGGATCGTATAGTTTAACCTTGGCGATATAGCCCCGGTATCCCATCTCATCCAGTTTAAAGACCTTTACTTCCACCCTGCTGGATTTATATATTTTAACAGGGGGACCGAGCATGGCCAGGATGCGTTCTTCATAAATATTGTCCGACAGTTCCCTTTGAGTGGATACCTGCTCACTCAGCTGCCCAAGGGTGGACTGCTGTTCCCGGAAACGGGATTCCTGCTCCTGTGCCGTTTCGGCAATAAGCCCAATTTTCTCCAGCGCCGTTTCAAAACCGGCGGCGATTGATTCCACCGCCTGGCCTGTCTTCTCAAGCGGGAGCAGCATATTGTTGGTATCAGATGCAAAACCGTATATTGAAAAAGCCAGGCCTAAAAACGGGGCAAGAACAAAGAGCATCAATACATTAACAAACCTCATCAGGGGGCCTCCTTTAGGATTTTGAGGCTTTTCTCCAGTTCCTGCATCTGCAAATCAAGCTGTTCTATCCTGGCGTTCAGTTCCTGCTGCAGGCTTCCGGTGCTGGAAATAGTCTGGTCCGCACTGCTCAGCAGCCTTTTCAATTCGTTCATTTCGGAAGAAAGAGCGCTCAACCGCTCGTTCAATAACTGGACATGCATGGCATTGGTCTGCTGGACCTTTTGCACAACCTGGTCCACATATCTTTTGGCAGCATAATAGCCGCCGCCCACCAAGCCGCACCAGATGACCACCGCCAAAAAAACAGCCAGCACACTGCCAGCCTTGTTCTTTTTACGGTTTACCACCCGGCTGGATTCGGGCTGGAAACTGATATTTTCTCTCCGCTCATTCACTTTCGTTCACCCCTCTTTTTTTTGTTCGCCCGCAATTGTTTTCCATTATTTCAAATTACCTAGCCTACGCTTTCAATCTATATTTATTTAAAAAGCGTCCCGGAGCAGTTCAATCTCCTTCATTTCGCCCTTCTCGTCAAAAAGTACCCAAACACAATCGAACCTGCAAGGCCGTTCCCAATCGTTTTTTCTCTGCAAGTAAGCACTGGCCAGTTTTCTCAGCCTTTGCCGCTTAGTCCAATTCACTGTTTCCTGCGGAAGTCCGAACGCAGTATTACCCCTGCTCCTCACCTCGATAAAAACCAGGTACGCTCCGTCCTCGGCAACAATATCTATTTCTCCCTGGGGGAAGCGGCAGTTTCTTTCCACTATCCTGAAGCCTTGCTGTAAAAGGTGTTTTATGGCCAAATCCTCCGCCTTGCGTCCCATTTCCACCTTATCCACCGTGTTTCCTCACCGGCCTCGTTCTTGTTTTCTTCTATCATACCACGGCTGCCCAACGCAATGAAGAACACTCATTATTTCCCACAAATTCCCGACCTATGAACAAAAATCGCCGTCAGCCGGCGATTTTCATAATTAATTTTAATTATTTAAGGCAGGAATGTTTTGGCCACAGTTACAGCCACATCAGTCAGCGGGTCCGGGTAGACCCCGATAAAAATCGTTATGAGCACAGCCGCAACCATCACTATTCTTGCCGCTAAAGGCACCGGTATCGGCTGGTCTTCCTTGGGATCAAAATAATACATGACCTTGGCCACCATCAGGTAATAATAAACCGAGACCATGCTCATCCCCAGCGCCACAATGACCAGCCAGAGGTACCCCTGCTCCATGGCCGCAGTAAATAGGTAGAATTTGCCATAAAAACCAGCCAGGGGCGGGATGCCGGCTAGGGAAAGAAGGCAAATCAGCATCGTAGCCGCCATCAGGGGCGAGCGTTTCCACAGGCCCGCATAGTCCTCTATCTCGTCGCTCTCCAGCGCTTCACCCATCACGGTAATCACCGCAAATGCGCCCAGGTTGCAGAAAACGTAGAGCATCGCATAGAAAATGGCCGATTCAAGGCCCGCCCGGGTATAGGCGACCAGTCCCAGCAAAATGTAGCCGGCTTGGGCAATCCCTGAATAGGCCATCAGCCTCTTGATGTTGGTCTGGGGAATAGCCACGTAATTGCCGAGCAGGATGCTCAGGGCAGCAATCACCACGACAACCGGCATCCAGACCTGCGTATCCGTAAAAACGCGCATAAATAGGCGCAGCAGTACGGCAAATCCTGCTCCCTTGGAGGCAACGGAAAGAAAGGCGGTGATCGTGGTCGGGGCCCCGTCGTACACATCGGGAGTCCACATGTGGAAAGGAACAGCCGATACTTTAAAAGCAAAACCGGCCAGGATGAAAACCAGTCCCATCAACATGAGCGGTTCAAGGACGTGCTTTGTTTTGACATACAGAGCAATATCCGTAAACAGCGTTGAGCCGGATAATCCGAAAACCAGGGTCAACCCGTAAAGAAGCAGCGCCGACGAAAGCGCGCTAAGCAAAATATATTTGACCGCGGCCTCCGGGGCCTTGCGCAAAAATGTGCCAAACCCTACCAGGGCAATAAACGAAATCGTCATCAGTTCCAGGGAAGTATAAAGGGTGATCAGGTCACCGGCGGAAACGAGAAGCATCATTCCCAGGACGGCGAAGAGCAAAACGGAATTATATTCGCTTGTGCTGTCAGGCATGAATTTTCCGGTGTATCCCGGGGAAATCAGGCTGACCATAATGGCTGAAATAACAACCAATATTTTAAAATACGTGGCAAACCCGTCCACAACATACATGCCGTCCAGCAGGGAATCATTTACTCCCAGCATACCAACGAGGACAGCCAGGACCGCCGCAAGGCCAAGGACTGACGCATAATTCAGGGCGATCCTGCGCTCACGCGGGACCAAAATCGATAACACCAGCACACCGAAAGCCAGGGCAGTGGTCAACAGTTCGGGATAAACCAGGCGAAACTCCATCAGAAACCACCCCCTATGCTTATTTGACCCAGATAAGTTCGCACGAAAGGATCAACTCCGTTATTAATGACATCCACCAGCAGCGAGGGGAAAAACCCGAAGAAAATGAGGACTCCGCACAGGACAACAATGGGAACCATCTGGGCGCCCTGGGCGTCGGTCATCTTTTCCCACTTAGGATTGGGCGGCCCGAAGAAAACCTTTTGAACAACCCTCAGCACATACACCGCAGTGATGACAATCCCGGAAATGGCCAGGATGGACGAGACCTGGTACACCCTGAAGCTTCCCACAAAAATCAAGAACTCGGCCACGAAGTTGTTCAGTCCCGGCAGCCCCAAAGAGGCGAGCCCCGCGATGACAAATCCTGTCGCCACTCGCGGCATCTGCGCGGCCAGGCCTCCAAATTCCGCGATCACCCTGGTGTGTGCCTTATCGTAAATGATTCCTACCAGGGCAAAGAAAAGCGCCGTCATAATGCCGTGAGCGAACATCTGGGCCACGGCCCCGTTGATGCTGATGGTGTTAAGGGCGGCAATCCCCAGCAGGACATAGCCCATATGGCTAACGCTGGAATAGCCGACCACGAATTTCAGGTCTTTCTGGTGCATGGCCACCATGGCCCCGTACACCACATTAACGATGCACAGCGTGGCTATAAGCGGCGACCAGAATACCGCTCCTTCGGGGAACATAAAAATCCCCGCTCTTACCAGGCCGTAAGCTCCCAGCTTCATAAGGACACCGGCATGAAGCATGCTTACCGCTGTCGGCGCCGCCACGTGTCCATCAGGCGACCAGGTGTGCAGCGGCCACATGGGGACCAGGAAACCGAAACCGATCATCATGAAAAAGAACGCAAATTTCTGGAACGAAGGATCGTAAGCAACAGCAGTCAAAGCCTGAATATCGAAAGTTCCCAACCCGCTTTCGAGATAAACGGCGATAACGCCGATCAGGGCAAAAGCGCTCCCCACCAAAAGATAAAGCGTCAGCTTCATTGCCGCGTATTCCTTGCGGGTGCTGCCCCAGACACCTATCAGCAAGTACATGGGAATGACGGCCAATTCGTAAAAGAGGTAGAAGAAAAAGAGATCGCGGGAACAAAACACGCCAAAAACACCGGTCACCAGGGTCAAAAGCCAGATGAAAAATTCTTTGACCCTTAATTCCATGCCCCAGGAAGCAAAAACACCAGTGAAAATCACAATGGCCGTCAACAGGACCAGGGGAAGGCTGATGCCGTCAACCCCCAAGGAATAACTGATGCCGAACCGGTCAATCCAGGGTATATCTTCTACAAACTGCAGCCCGCCCTTTACCTTGTCGTAGGTCGCGTACCCGTATACGGAAAGGGCCAGGGATACTCCCGTGCAGGCGGCGGCTACCTTCTTGATTGTCCCCGCTTTTTCAGCGGGAATTAACAAAATGGTCAGCACCCCAAGCAGGGGAGACAGGATAATAAGGGAAAGTACTGGCAGGCTCATCTCACACCTCCTATTACAGGCACTGCTGTGAAAAGCACAATCAAAACGACTGCGGCAAATATTACCAAGGCATAAACCTGCAAATTACCGGTCTGGAGATAACGAAGCATCCTTCCCAGACCCCGCGTCCCGTCGGCAACAGCGTGGGCCGTGCCATCCACCAGGTTGCGGTCGCTCCAGTTGAAGGCCGCAGCAATCCGCAGCACGACATTGTCAAAAAACCAGAGATAAAGCTCGTCAATGTAATACTTATTATCTAAAACCCTGTAAATGCGTGGAAAAGCACGGGCAATGCTTTCCGCAGGGATAACTTTCCGGATATAGATTAACCACGCCATTGCTATACCTCCGATACCCAGGAGGATGGATGACCACATAACAGGCCAGTTGACCTCCGGGTGATGCGCTTCCCCGAAATATACGAACGAACTGAAACCGTGTTCAATAAAAGGGGCCCCCAGCAGGCCGCTCGTAACGGCGAAGAAGGCCAGCACAATTAGAGGAATGGTCATTACCGGCGGCGACTCGTGGGGGTGGTGCTCACCCCTCTTTTCACCGAAGAAGGCCAGGAAAATCATGCGGAACATGTAAAAAGCGGTCATAAACGCGGTGAGGGCGGCCATGATATAGAGAATATTATAACCGAAGATACTCGGTCCGTTTGCGTAGGCAGCCGACAATATCTCATCCTTGCTCCAAAAACCCGCAAAAGGCGGTATGCCGGCTATAGCCAACCCTCCGATGATCATCGTGACAGTTGTTATTCTCATGTCCCCGCTCAGACCGCCCATTTTCATAATGTCCTGTTCATGCAGAGCGTGGATAACACTGCCGGCGCAGAGAAACATGAGGGCCTTGAAAAAGGCGTGAGTCGTCAGGTGGAACATCCCTGCCGTCATGCTGCCCACACCCATAGCCAGAACCATGTATCCCAGCTGGCTCAACGTGGAATAAGCCAGGATTCGTTTCATGTCTCGCTGGACCAGGGCAATGGAGGCGGCAAACAGGGCAGTGAACCCGCCGGTCACGGCGACAACCAGCAGGGTTGCGGCTGATGACGCAAAAAGGATGTAACCGCGGGCCAGCAGGTAAACACCGGCCGCCACCATGGTGGCGGCATGGATCAGGGCGCTGACGGGCGTAGGCCCTTCCATGGCGTCAGGAAGCCAGACATGTAAAGGAAACTGGCCCGACTTGCCCACTGGTCCAAGGAACACCAGGATTCCGGCCAAAGTCAAAAACCCCGTCTCGGCACAACCCCGTATGCCGACTGCCAGTTCCCCGAAATTAAAGGTGCCGAAATAGCTGAACAGGACCAAAATACCCAGCAGGAAACCGAAATCAGCTACCCGGTTGGTGATGAACGCCTTTTTGTTGGCGTCGGCGGCCGAATTCTTCTGGTACCAGAAACCGATCAGTAGATACGATGACAGGCCCACCAGTTCCCAAAAGACATACATTTGCAAGTAGTTGTTGGAGATAACCAGCCCCAGCATGGAAAAGGTAAAAAATACCAGGTAGGAAAAGTAACGTGAAAACCCTGGGTCTTCGTGCATATAACCCACCGAGTATATAAAAATCAGGAGCGAAATAAAAGTTACCACCAGCAGCATTACCACTGTCAGGGGGTCAATCAAAGCTCCCATCTCAATAAAAATTCCAGGCAGGTTTAACCATTGAACTCCTAGTTCCACGGGCTTTTCCATGGTTATACCCCCGCCCAGCACCTCACGCGCAATGCCGGCGGAAACCGCAAACGACCCGCCAATGGCCGCTATTGCCGAAAGGGCACTCACAGCTCGATACTTTTTAACCACAAAGTTAATGAAGACAAACGCAGCCAGCGGTAAAAACGGTACAAGCCAGACTTTCTCAATCATAAGCAATCAACACCCGCCTTTGTTTGAAGGGCTCCTACCATTTGAGCCAATCGAGGTTTTCGATGGTAATTGTTTCCCTGCGGCGATAAACGGCGATGACAATCGCCAGGGCCAGCGCTATTTCAGCGGCGGCGACGACAATAACAAAGATCGCGAACACCTGCCCGGTAATATCGCCCGGTTGGAGATACTTGGTAAAGGCCACCAGGTTTATATTGATGGCATTCAACATCAACTCTATGCATAAAAGGACCGCCACCGCGTTTTTCTTGGAAAGGGCTCCAAAAAGGCCGATAGAAAAGAGAAGCGCGCTCAAGAAAAGGTAATGGTTAATATTGATCATTTCGTGCCTTTCACCTCTTTCCCGATAACGATTGCCGCGATCATCGCCACTAAAAGCAGCACCGCCGCTATTTCAAAGGGAAACACATACCTGGCAAGCATCACCTCGGCAATGGAGAAAACCGCGTTTCCCGCCGCTGCTGGCGTTTGACCCGCCTTTACAACCCAGTTTTTTTGTAAAAGCGACCAGCCGATCAGCGCAAAAACGGCAAATGCAGTGAAAAAAGCCGGTACGGCCAGGCGTCCGAACATGTTCGTTTCCTTTACCGATCCCCTTTGGATGAGCATGAGGGCAAAAACGATCAAAACGGAAACCGCGCCGCCGTATACCAGGACCTGGACAAGAGCCAGGTATTCGGCTTCCAGGGTAATAAACAGCGCGGCAACACCCAAAAAGGTGACCACCAGGCTCAAGGCGCTGTGGACGATATTCCTGAAAAAAACCACCCCCAGCGCGGAAAGCACCGTGACAAATGATACGGCCAAAAAAACCAGGTCGAATACATGCCTGACAAACAGGTCATTAAAATAAACAATCAGCTCGGATAAACCCACCTGTTATGCTTCCTCCTCTCTGGCCGGAACCCTTTGCGCATACTTCGAAGCCGGGGCGTCCAGGTTGTCGTTTTTAAGCAAGTCAAGGGCCACATCCTCCCGGAAATATGAGGCCAGTTCATATTCTCGCGTAAACCGCAGGCAGCCCTGGGGACAGGCCTCTACGCAAAACCCGCAGACCAGGCACCGCTCAAAATCTATTTCATAACGGGTCAACACGCGCCTGCCATCCTGGCTTTTGGCGGCTTCCATAACAACAGCCCTGTTGGGGCAGGCGTTGACACACATCCCGCAGCAGATGCAGGCCTCCCTGTCGAGTTGAAAGGATCCCCGCCAGCGGTGGTCTATGAACGGTCTTTCATCCGGGTACTGCTCCGTAATCTTTCGCGTAAACATTACCTTGAAGGTCAGGGAAAGACCTTTGATTAAGCCCGCGCCGAACATCGTTCTCACCACCCCATTGATTTGTAAAGGTAAACCCCGATCCCGGTGATGAAAATATTGACCAGGGAAACGGGAACCAGGTACTTCCAGCCGATTTTCATCAGCTGGTCCACCCTTACCCGCGGAAAGGTCCACCGCATGAGGATGAAAAAGCCAAGCAGGAGCGAAGTTTTTAACCCGAACCAGAACCAGCCCGGCAGCAGCGGCCCGTGCCAGCCTCCCAGGAACATGGTAGTGGCGACGGCGGAAACCAGGACCAGGTTGCCGTACTCGGTCATCATGAACAGGGACCATTTCATCCCTGTGTATTCCGTATAAACACCGGCCGTAAGCTCCGATTCCCCCTCGGGGATGTCGAAAGGAAGCCTGTTGCACTCTGCTGTGGCCGCGATGATATAGATAAAGAATGCCAGCGGCTGCAGGAAAACGAACCACACTTTCTGTTGAGCCTCGACGATCTGCGACATCTGGAGCGACCCGACGATCATCACCACTCCCAGCAGTGAAAAGACCATGGGCACCTCGTAGCTGATCATTTGGGCAACCGCCCGCATCCCTCCCAGCAGCGAGTACTTGTTGTTGGAACCCCATCCGCCCATCAAAAAGGGAATGGTAGTCAAGGAAGTAACGGCTATCAAGTAAAAAATACCGATGTTAAGGTCTTGCGCGATCATGCCCCGGCCAAACGGGACAACAGCAAAGGCCAAAACTGTCGGCACAAGCACCAGCACGGGAGCCAGGGTATGAAGAGTTTTATCCACACCTGCCGGGGTTATGTTTTCTTTGGTCAACAGCTTAAACATATCGGCTACAGGCTGCAGCACCCCTTGGAAGCCCACGCGGTTGGGACCGAGCCGGTACTGGACAAAACCCGCCACCCTTCTTTCCACCAGCAGCAAAACCAGTGCGGCGGCCATAATCACGCCCAAAATCCCGGCGAGGTATACCAGGACCATGCCCAGCTCCACCCAGACGCTATCCACTCCCAGCCAGCCTGTCAGCATGGTAAAGACAAGCCTGGCCAGATCCGCTCCAAGCAAAAAGACATTGTCGGCCAAATCAAGCAGGAACCAGAACAGGTCAACTCCCAGCTTAAACAACCGCACGCCTAAATCCCAAGAATAATTCCAGGCTGCACTGATAATGCTCATTTCTCCGCTGCCCCCTTACCCATCGACTTCGCCAAGCACTATATCCAGGCTGGCCAGTATCGCCACCACATCAGCCACCAGCCAGCCGGGCACTATTTCGTCCAGTACGGCCAGGTTCACGAAGGACGGCCTTCTTATGTGCAGCCGGTAAGGTTTATTGCTGCCGTCGCTGACCAGGTAGAACCCAAGTTCCCCCTTGGGGTTTTCGATGGAATGATATGTTTCTCCGGCCGGAGGTTTGATAACCCTGGGCACTTGCGCTATTACCGGGCCTTCGGGCAGGTCATGAACAGCCTGCCTGATTATCTTGAGGCTTTCTTCAATCTCCATCACGCGCACCATGTAGCGGTCAAAACAGTCGCCGTTTTCCAAAACGCAGGCCTTAAAGTCAAAACGGTCATAAATGCCGTATGGCCTGTTCTTGCGGACGTCATAGTTGACACCGGAAGCCCTCAGGTTAGGGCCGCTCAACCCGAAGTCGCGCGCCTTTTCGCCGGTAATCACCCCGACACCCTTGGTCCTGGCCAGAAAAATCTCGTTTCCCGTTACCAGGCGCTGGAATTCTTCCACTGAACGCTCCATGTAGTCCAGGAAATAGCGGAGCCGCGGCATAAAGGCCCAGGGGATATCATGCGAAACACCGCCGACACGCATATAGTTATAGGTTAAACGCCCCCCGCAGGTCATGGAAAAGAGGTCCATTATTTTTTCCCGGTAATTGAAAGCGAAAACCACGGCCGTCCACGCTCCCAGGTCCAGGGCAAACGTCCCTATCGCCACCAGGTGGCTGGCAATCCGTTGCAGTTCCGCGAAAATAACCCGCAGGTATTCGGCCCGTTCCGGAACCGTTATGGACAGCATTTTTTCCACGGCCTGCACGTACCCCAGGTTGTTGCTCATCGACGACAGATAATCAAGCCTGTCCGTATAAGGTATAAACTGGGGGTATGTGCGCCCTTCGGCCAGCTTTTCCAGGCCCCTGTGCAAATAACCCGGCACGGAAGTTGAACCTGTGGCCACTTCGCCGTCCAGGTTCAAAATCAGGCGAAACACCCCGTGGGTACTGGGGTGCTGCGGGCCCATATTGATTGTCAGTTCTTGAGTCCTCACTCGCTCCCACCTCAAACGTCTCAAAGTTTAACTCCGAATTGCCTGGCTACGACTGGAAATCCTTGCGGAGGGGGTACCCGACAAAATCGTCCCCCAGCAGGATGCGTCTCAGGTTGGGATGCCCTTCAAATACTATCCCAAACATGTCGTAAACCTCGCGTTCCATCCAGTTGCCCGCTTTCCATATTCCGGTCACCGAAGGCGCCCTGGGGTCGTCCCTTTCCAGGTCGGTCTTGACCGTAACCTCCTCAGGTTTGCTGTACGAGCGAACCTGATAAACCAGGGTGAAATGTTTTTGCCAGTCTACCGCTGTCAGGTCGTTCAAATAATCAAAACCCTGCTCTTTCAGAAACTCCATTACCGAAAGGAGTTTTTCCCGCGGCACCTGGATTACATTATCGCTGGACTTTACGCCTGGAAACTTCTCTTCCAGGAATGCGAAACCATTACCGGCCATATTTCTTCGCCCTCGCCTTTTGTGGATTCATCACCTTTTCTTTCAACTGCAGCATGGCGTAAAACAGGCTTTCCGGCCGGGGAGGACACCCCGGAACATAAACATCCACCGGCAGGAACTCGTCGGCTCCCGGAACCACCGCGTAAGAATCGGCGAACGGTCCGCCGCCGATGGCGCAGTTCCCCATGGCAATAACCCATTTTGGTTCGGGCATCTGGTCATAAATTCTTCTGATCGCAGGCTGCATTTTCTTGGTAATTGTTCCCGCCACGATCATCACATCGGCCTGTCGAGGAGATGGACGGAACACTTCATACCCAAAGCGGGAAAGATCAAAACGGGCCTGTCCAGAGGAAATCATTTCGATGGCACAGCAGGCCAAGCCAAACTGCAGCGGCCACAGGGAATTGCCCCTTCCCCAGTTGAAAAGCTTATCCAGAGTAGTAAGCAACACATTCTTTTCCAGCGTTTTTTCCAAAGTCTTTTCATCGTTTATTTCTAGCGCCATTCAAATGCTCCTTCCTTCAAGGCATACCAGAATCCGACTACAAGAATCGCCAGGAAAACAAACATTTCGATAAACGCGAATAAACCCAATTTCTGAAAAGCTATCGCCCAGGGGTAAAGAAATATCGTTTCAACGTCAAAGACCATAAACACCAGCGCAATAATAAAATAGTTTATCCTGAACTGGACCCAGGTGGGCCCGATTGTCTCCATGCCGCATTCGTAAGCCTCCAGCTTGGCGGGCGGCGCGTTTTTTGGTTTGGGCCGCAGCAGCCAGTTGGCAAAGAGCGCGCCAAAACCGAAAATAATGCCTGCAATTAAGAAGATGCCGACTGTTGCGTACTGCATAAACATTTTTTAAACCAACCCCTTTACCGGAAAATCGCGGCAGTCCTTGTTTCGCCTCCGCAAAGTTTTCTATCTTTTTTATATTACCAGTTTTCGCGGCGCAAGACCAGCCAATATTTTTTGGTTTTTATCTTCATATTCTTTCCATATTTCAGGAAATATCTCAATTTCTTGTTTTATTCATTTTATGTATAAACGTAACCCGGTGAATCGGACAGGGCCCGTAGCACCTCAGCGCCTCAAGATGGCGCGGTGTTCCGTATCCTTTGTGGTCCTTAAAACCGTATTCCGGGTAAAGCACGTCCATCATCTCCATCAGCGAATCGCGGTGCGTTTTGGCAATAATAGAGGCGGCGGCAATAGAGGCTGATAAGGTATCCCCATGAACAATTCCTTGTTGAGGTATATCCAGGGCAACAGTAAGCGCATCGATCAACAGAAAATCGGGCCTTACTCCCATTTGCCGCACCGCTTCGATCATGGCTATTTTAGAAGCCTGCAGAATATTGATCCGGTCTATCTCGCTTTGGTCAACTACCCCCACACCCCAGGCTAAAGCCTTTTGTTTTATTATCTCCGCCAGGGCCGACCTTTTATTTCCGGAAAGCTTTTTGGAATCATTGAGACCGGGTATCTCGATTTCCGGCGGTAATACTACAGAAGCTGCCACTACAGGGCCGGCCAGCGGCCCTCTCCCCGCCTCGTCGAGACCGGCTACCTTACTGTAACCCGCTGTCCAAAGACTTCTTTCCCATTCCCACAATCTATACAGGCGCTCTTTTTCGGCTTTTTGCTTTTCCATTTTCATCTTTATTACCCCCGCCTTACAATTTACCGGGCAAGGCATCCAGGGTAAAAGCGCCTATCTTTCCGGCGCGGAATTCGTCAAGCAGCATCGCTGCGCCTTTTTCCACATCCACTTTGCCGCCCCTTTGCAAAAAACCGCGCTTCCTGCTTATTTCTTCCAGCAATAAATTGGCGTCTTTACTTTCTTCAATACCGTATCTTTCCCTTATTCTCCCCGGCGCGTTTCCGGCAAGCCATTTTATCAGCCACAAGGCCAGTTCCTGTCCATCGACCGCTTCATCCCTGATTGCGCCGGTCACAGCCAGCTTCAACCCGGTCTCGCGGTCTTCAAACTTCGGCCAGAGCAGCCCAGGCATGTCCAGGAGTTCAACCTCGCCTTCCAGCCTGATCCACTGTTTTCCCCTGGTCACTCCTGGCCTGTCGCCGGTCTCCGCTGCTCCCTTTCCCGCAAGGAAATTAATGAGCGTTGATTTGCCCACGTTGGGGATACCTACTACCATGGTCCGCACGGTCTGTTTTTTTATCCCTCTCTGCACCCTTTTGGCCAGTACCGGTTCTGCCAGGCTTCTGATAGCCTGCAGGAGTTTTTTCCTGGCGGTTTTTGTCCCGCGCACCATATTTAAAGCCAGACTCTTTTGCCCTGACCGGTTATAGTATTCGAGCCACAAGCCGGTTGCGGCCGTATCAGCCAGGTCTTCCTTGCCGAGGACCAAAAGGCGCGGCTTGTTTCCGGCAAGCCCGTCAAACAACGGGTTGCGGCTGCTGGCGGGGATCCTGGCGTCACAAAGCTCCGTAACAACATCAACCAGCTTGATGTTCTCATATACCAGTCGCCTTGTTTTGGCCATATGACCGGGAAACCACTGGACCAAAAGAATCTCCTCATTTCTTCACAACCGCTTTGATCAGGTAAATACTACACTCCCATTTTAGACGCAAAGGGGCTGAATATCAGCCCCCCCATTCTTAAATTAATTGCCCGCAGGGGATAAACAACAACACCCCTTACTGGTCAGTCTTTTACTTGCTCTCGCCGCGGGTCCTTTCCTTTATTCTTGTCGCCGCCTTGCCTGTGCGCTCGCGAAGATAATATAATTTTGCTCTGCGCGCATGGCCCTTGCGAACCACTTCTATCTTTTCCAATCTGGGCGAATGCACGGGAAAACAGCGTTCCACTCCCACCCCGTATGAAATACGGCGCACGGTAAACGTCTCATTCAGCCCGCCGCCCCTTCTTTTAATGACTATGCCTTCATAGGCCTGGATTCTCTCCCTGTTGCCTTCGACCACTTTCACCTTGACCCGCACAGTATCGCCGGGACGGAAATCGGGGATATCCTTCCTTAATTGTTCCGCTTCGATTGTCTTCATCAAATCCATGGTATTCCCTCCTTCCCGCTTAGATGTTCTTATCCTGCACCCGCGTCAGGACAGCGGACCATCCGTTTTCCTCGGCAACCGACAGTAATTATAGCATAAACAATTCTTTTCTGGCAACTTATTGCCACCAATTTTCGCCTAAAACCCGGTCAAGAATTATGGCCACCGCACTCCTGACTGAAAGGTGATTGTAAGAACCCCTGCCGTAAATCGGCTGTAATATGTAATCAGCCTGGTTGATGACTTCCGCCGACATGCCCCAGCCAGTCCCGAAAAGCAGCAGAAAATTGTTCCCGCCCTCTCCGGCCAGGATACTTCGAAACTCCCTATAACCAACCGTGTGAGGATACGCCCTGGCATCCGTAGCCACCGTATACACTTTCCCGCCGTATTCTGCTTTAATGGCCTGTTTCGCTTCTTCGATAGATTCCTTTAGTTCCACAAGTTCCAACGCTTCTTTGCGGTCGGGGTTGTATACCGCCCCGTATCCTGTCTGCCAGTAATCGGTAATCTCCCGGATTAATTTGCGCTGGGTAGGAAGCGGATGAATCACATAATAGCGTGCCAAGTTATAAGTAATCGCGCAGCGGGCAATATCGTGAATATCCAGGTTGGTAATCGATGTCGTGATTATTTCCGAATTCTTATTATAGACAGGATAGTGAACCAGTCCAAGAAAAACGCGATTATTCATCTTTTTGACGCTCCTCCCGGGCGATCTCCTCCAAGAGTTCTCGGTCCTCTTCAGAAAGACTGGCCTTAGCCAAGAGATCGGGCCGTCTCAACAATGTGCGCCTTAATGACTCTTTACGCCGCCAGACCCGGATTTGTTCATGATTTCCGGAAAGCAAAACGTCAGGAACCCTCATGCCGCGAAAATCCCTGGGCCTTGTGTACTGCGGGTGTTCGAGAAGCCCATCATAAAACGAGTCAGTCAACGGCGATTCCTTTTCTCCTAAAACCCCGGGCAAGAGCCTGCACACAGCGTCGATGACCACCATGGCAGGAAGTTCGCCTCCCGTTAAAACATAGTCGCCGATCGATAGCTCATAATCGGACAGTGCGCGTATCCTTTCGTCATATCCCTCGTAATGACCGCAAATGATAGCCAGTGATTCCTCGCTGGCCAAAAGCTTGGCCAGCGCCTGATCAAAAGTTTTCCCTTGAGGAGTCATGAGAAGCACCTTCCCTGGACGGGGACAGTTTTTTTCCAGGGCATAATAAATTGGTTCCGGCTTTAACACCATTCCGGCTCCCCCGCCAAAAGGACTATCATCCACATTCTTATGCCGGGAGGGGGAATAATACCGGTAATCAATAATTTTAATACTAATAAGTCCTTTTTCCCGGGCTTTTTTAAGGATACTGTTATCGAGAGGTCCGGTAAACATTTCCGGGAAAAGAGTGAAAACGCAAATATCCATAGGGACCCTCCAAAATTTATAAATCCAGCAGTCCAGGCGGGAGTTTCACTCTTATTGCGCCAGAAGACAAATCGATTTTCTCCACAACTTCCTTGAGCGCGGGTATAAGAATCTCTTTTTTACTCCCCACGGCTTTCACCACATAGACATCGTTGCTGCCGGTTTTAATAACATCAATCATTTTTCCCAGCAGCTTATCATCTTCGTAAACATTAAGGCCTATCAATTGAAATATATAGTAATGACCCTCCGGCAGCGGTTTCAATTCGGAAACCGGAAGTTCCAGGTAAAGCCCCTTCATTTTTTCAGCTTCGAGCAGATCGTTTATTTCGGCAAAAGCAACCAGCACCATACCTTTGTGAATCCTGGCAGACGCAACATTGTACTTGATGTAATCCCTGTCTTTCCTGAAAACATAAACTTGGGTCAATTCTTCAAACCGGCCGGGATCGTCAGTGAGAGGCAGCACCTTCAACTCTCCCCTGCAGCCGTGGGTATTAACGATCTGGCCGATTTTTATAAACTGCTCCATTAGAATCCCTGCCTTTTATCAGCCATAATTCCAGCCGCTCGCACAGGGCCCAAACCTGGCCTAAAAACCTCCAGGCCAGGTTTGGGAATCATCCCTTTTAAGTCCTTGAAAACAAAGAGAGGCAAGAGGCCCCTCCTTACTGCGTGATATCCACAATCACTTTCTTGCCTTCCTCGCGGGCGGCCGCCGCCCTGACCAGGGTACGGATCGCCCTGGCTATCCTGCCTTGTTTGCCAATCACTTTACCCATATCATTAGGCGCGACACGCAGCTCGATAAAAATGATTCTGTTCTCTTCCCGCTCAGTAATCCTGACCTCTTCCGGGTGGTCAACCAGGGCCAGCACCAGAGCTTCTACTAATTCTTTTAATCCTTTCACTTGCCTACCCCCAAACATTCGGTTATTCGCTCAATTTAGCGATAATACCGGTTTTGTTTAGTAAAGACCGGGCAGTCTCGGATGGTTGGGCGCCGTTTTTCAACCAGTATAATGCTCTTTCCTCGTTTATTTTAATTATTGAAGGGTTTTTGGTCGGATCATAATAACCAAGCTCTTCAATAAACTTCCCGTCGCGTGGGGAACGGGAATCAGCCACTACCAGGCGATAGAAAGGGGCTTTCTTTGCTCCCATCCGCTTAAGTCTGATTCGTGTCGCCAATGTTTTCACCTCCTTGCGGCAGCTGGCACATTTCGTTTTACCTGTTCGGTTTTTTTATTTGAAAAAGGGGAAGCCGAAGCCGCCCTTTTTGCCGCCCTTTGCCAGTTGCTGCATCTGGCCAAACTGCTTGAACATCTTCTGGGACTGTTCGTACTGCTTGATGAGCCTGTTAACCTCCTGCACGGATGTGCCGCTCCCGGCCGCAATGCGTTTTCTGCGGCTGCCGTTTATGATCTCCGGTTTTCTTCTTTCTTCTTTGGTCATGGAGAGAACAATGGCCTCCGTCCTCTTGATGTCCTTTTCGCTGATTTCCATCCCTTGCCATCCTTTAACCTTTCCCATCCCCGGGAGCATATCCATAAGCTGGCTGATTGGTCCCATGGACCTCATCTGCTGCAACTGGTCCAAAAAATCTTCCAGGGTATATTCGCTTTTTCGCAGCTTTCTCTCCAGTTCAGCGGCTTTTTGAGCGTCAACACTGGCCTGGGCCTTCTCAATCAAAGTGAGGACATCGCCCATCCCCAGTATGCGCGAAGCCATGCGGTCAGGATGAAACGGCTCCAGGGAATCGAGTTTTTCTCCCATCCCAGCAAACTTAATCGGTTTCCCTGTAACGGCTTTGACCGAAATAGCCGCACCGCCACGAGTATCTCCCTCAAGCTTGGTTAGAATGACGCCATCAAGTCCCAGGCGCCCATTAAAAACCTCGGCCGCGTTTACGGCATCCTGGCCGGTCATGGCATCAACCACCAGCAGGATCTCGTGAGGCCTGCAGGCGGACTTCATTCGTTCTAGTTCCGTCATCAGCTCGTCGTCGATGTGCAAACGCCCGGCCGTATCAATAATAACTACGTCCAGACCCTGGCATTCCGCATATTCTTTCGCTGCCCTGGCAATATCCACCGGGTCATGTTTATCTCCCCTGGAAAAAACGGGGACTTCGACCTGTTCGCCCAGGATTTCAAGCTGCTTGACGGCCGCAGGGCGGTAAACATCGCCGGCAACCAGGAGCGGCCTTCTGCCCTGTCTTTTCAATAATCGCGCCAGCTTGCCGCAGGTCGTGGTCTTGCCCGAACCCTGCAGTCCCACCAGCATAATTACGGTAGGAGGCCGCGATGCTGTCGTTATCTTGCTCGCGGTACCGCCCATCAGCCGGGTCATTTCTTCATGGACGATCTTTATAACCTGCTGCCCGGGAGTAAGGCTGGCCATGACTTCCGCTCCCACGGCCCTTTCTTTCACTTTTCCGATAAAGTCTTTGACAACTTTATAATTCACGTCTGCTTCCAGAAGAGCCATCCGAACTTCGCGCAGGGCCTGCTCAACGTCTTTTTCCGAAACCTTTCCCTTGCCTCGCAAAACCTTGAAAGCTTTCTGCAGTTTCTCGGCCAGTCCCTCAAAAGCCATATTCGTCACCTACCAGCTTTTTTCGATTTTATCAAGGATAACCTGAAGATTGTAAAGTTCGGCGGGGCTCACTTTCCCTTGCAGGCTGGCCAGTTTCACCTTCATATTTTCAACCAATCTGCATCTCTCCATGTGCCTACCTACCAGCCCAAGCTTCTCTTCATATGATTCCAATGCTTCCTCGGACCTTTGCAGCAAATCGTAAACGGCGTTGCGCGAGACATTCTTTATCTGGGCTATTTCACCCAAAGAAAGGTCTTGCTGGAAGTAGAGATCGTACACCTCTTGCTGTTTTTTTTGTTAACAGAGAACCGTAAAAATCAAACAAAAGAGCGCGGCGGACCATACCGTCCATGGTCATGCACCAACCCTGCCGTTTATGCTGTTAAGTAAAAAAACTTAACAGGGTATATTTTACCCTGTTATCTTTGCCGTGTCAAATGCCAAGATAGGACTTCAGCCTGTCCAGTTTTAGCTGTTCAAGAAAAACCTGCGGGTTTCCCAACTGCCGGGTTTTGATAAATACACCGTGACAGTCCGAACCCCCGGAAATATCAAGCCTTCCTTTCCTGCACCAGTCCAGGCAAAAATTGACTTCTTCCCTGTCGTGTTCGGGATGCCAGCATTCGATTCCGGTGATGCCCAGCTGTGTAAAATGTTCCAAGACCTCCGGCAAATTCAGCCTTTTATGGAGGTTCCCGGCCGGATGGGCCAGGAAAGGCACCCCTCCTGCCTCTGTTACCGTCTTGATTACCTCCTCCGGCGGCGGGAAAACGGGAAATTCAAGCCTGTATTTTTCAGTAAAAAGATTCGTAAAAAAATCTCCCGCATCTTTGCAGAGCCCTTCATCAATCAGGAAATTCAACGCTTTCCAGCCGCCGCGGGTCCCGTCATCCCGGTAATTCCTGTACTTTTCAAAATCAAGCCGGTAACCCTGCTTGATCAGGGTTCTGATGCTGTCGTCATCTTTCTTGTTCATCAGGTCCGTGTTATGCTGCAGGAGTTCGTTAAGCCTGCGGTTTGCCGGATCGATGCCATAACCCAGGATATGAAAAAGATTCCCCTGAACAGAGGTGGAAATCTCGACCCCTGGTATGAAGCAAAGCCCTTCTTCCCTGGCCAGCTCCTGTGTTTCACTCAAATTTGAAACCGAGTCATGGTCGGTTACAGAAAACATGCTGATGCCTTTTTTCTTCAATGCTCCCACAAGCATTCCGGGCGTCCAGCTGCCGTCGGATGCGGTGGTGTGGATGTGCAGGTCTGCCCTCATCGCCAGTTTCCAGCTTCCCTTCTTTTCTCATTTTGTTTATTTTACCAATCAGCCAGTTCCCTGTACAGTTTAACATATTCCCCGGCTGACCTGTCCCAGCTGTGGTCAGCTTGCACAGCGTTTTTAACGATGCCGGCCCAAACCTCCCTTCTTTTATAAACCTCAAGCGCTTTTTCGACCGCGTCCCTTAAGGCGTCAGCGGAGTATTCCCCAAAACAAAACCCATTGCCCTCGCCTGTGACCTCGTTGTACGGCCTCACCGTATCTTTAAGTCCTCCCGTTTCCCTGACCACCGGTATAGTGCCGTAGCGCAAGGCAATGAGCTGGCTCAGCCCGCACGGCTCAGTGCGCGAAGGCATCAAAAGCATGTCGGAACCTGCATAAATCCTGCGGGCCAGGGATTCGTCAAATGAATTTCTCACCGCCATCCGGGCCGGATACATCCCGGCAGCCGCCGAAAGATGCCTTTCCACCGCCTCATCTCCCGTGCCCAGGACCACCAGCTGTATCTCTTTTTTCAACAGGTCCGGCAAAAGGGCAAGCAAAAGGTTAATCCCTTTATGCTCTGCCAGCCTTGAAACTACTGCCAGCATGGGGATTCTTTCCCTGACCGGCAGGTTAAGCTCCTGCTGGAGCCTCATTTTGTTCTGTCCTTTTTTGCGCAGGGAACAACGGTAGTTGCAGTAAATATGGGGGTCGGTACGAGGATTATAACTCCCGCCGTCAATACCGTTGATTATACCACACAGCTTATCTTTTCTTTTTCGCAGTACATTGTCCATGTTTTCCCCATATGCGGGGGTCATTATTTCTTCGGCATATGTCTTGCTTACCGTCGTCAGCCGGTCGGAAAAGATAATGCCTCCTTGAAGATAATTTATACAGTCAAAAAACCTCAGGCCTTCTGCGTGATAGTAATCGTCTTTTAATCCCACCACATCACCAAGCATCCAGGCCGGAAAAACGCCCTGGTAGGCGATGTTGTGGATTGTAAAAACCGTCTTCAGGGAGGAATAAAAAGGCTGCCGGCTGTAAAACGCCCGCAGGTAAACGCTGACCAGGCCGGTATGCCAGTCATGGCAGTGGAGAACTGAAGGTCGAAAACCAATGAATGGCAAGCTCTCCAGGACCGCGCGCGAAAAAAAGGCGAAGCGCTCGGCATCGTCGCCGTACCCGTAAAGCCCTTCCCTTTTAAAATAATATTCATTATCAAGAAAATACCAGGTTATCCCTTCAAAATGGAGGGCATTAATCCCGCAGTACTGCTTCCGCCAGGAAACCGGAACCGTAAGCGCGCCCAGTTCCTTCATCTTCCGGCGGTAAGCGGCCGGGACATTTCCGTATAAAGGCATGATAACCCGCGCCTCGACTTTTTTCGCTTGTAGGGCCCTGGGAAGAGAGCCGATCACATCCCCCAGGCCTCCGCTCTTGGCAAAAGGAGCTCCTTCCGCAGCGGCAAAAAGAACTTTCATCACCTTTGTTAACTCCATTACAGCATGTTATTCTTGCCAATAACGATGGGCTGTCCTTCTTGGCCTTTCAACACCGTGCCTTTTCTTATCACTACTTCTTTATCCAAGATGACGTTTTCAAGGACAGCATTTTCCTCCACTGCGCTTTTCTGCATGATGATGCTGTTTTTGACCAGGGCGCCGCGCCCGATATCGACACCCCTGAAGAGAACGCTGTTTTCCACGCTGCCTTCAACAATGCAGCCGGAAGCCACCAGGGAGTTCGTAACGCTGCATCCCTCAGAATACCTCGTAGGAGGACCGTCTTTTGTCTTTGTATAAATCGGCCCGTGGCCAAAAAACAGTTCCTGTGAGATTTCAGGATTCAGGAGTTCCATATTGTGCCTGAAATAGGACTCGACCGAGTTGATCCTGGCAAGATAACCTTTAAACGGAAAAGCAAAGACTTCAATATCATCGAGGTTGCCGGCAATAACAGCGGTAAGATCCCAGTTGCCTGAAGCCAGAGCTGCCCAGATCAATTCTTTAAGAAATTCTCGCCGCATGATCATCATTTCCATCGAAACATTGTTGTGCCCCAATTTATATGGTGTCCTGTAAATCCCGTTAACCCGCCCGTCATCACCCACGCCCAAGAAAACAACCCCACTCAAGTCAGCTGCGCTGCCTTTCTCCTGTTTATAAATCATGGTAATATGGGCATTTTTTTGCTTGTGGTAAACCAACACGTCCTGGTAGTTGAGGTTACAGATTACATTATTGCCGGAAATTACCACATACTGCTGCCTGCTCTTTTCCAGGTAATCAATATTGGCATACATGTCTTTCAAGTCCAGGCTCAGATTTCTCCTGGCGAGGCCGGGACTGGCCGAAGGCAAAACCATCAAACCTTCCGACTTGCGGTCAAGCCCCCACTCTTTGCCGGAGCCGAGATGACCCACCAGTGACCTGTATTTATGAGAAGAAATAACAGCCACGTTGCGGATGCCCGAGTTAACCATGCTGGAAAGCACAAAATCAATCACCCGGTAGCGCCCGCCAAACGGCACGGCGGATAAACAGCGGTGCTGGGTCAGTTCAGGCATCAACTCTTCGTTTTTGATATTAGCGATAATGCCCATCATTTCCTGCATATGATCCTACTCCTTGATAAATCCGATTCTCGTTTCGTTATCAACTTATTTTCGACTGCCGCCAGCCAGCGATTTGCGAACTCTTCTTTACTCTCACCCTCCCGGGTAAAGTCACATTATCGGCAATAACCGTGAGTTCAATATTACTGACCTCATCACCGCTTTCATACCCGATGCGGCATTCGTCACCCACAATGGTGTTTTCGCCGATGATTGTCTTTTTAATCATGCAGCCTTCACCTATTTCCACTTTCGGCATGATGATGCTGTCAATCACCTTGCTCCCCTCGCCGATATAGACTCCCGTGAAGAGGACCGAGTTCTCCACCTCTCCGAGAATAACGCAGCCGTCGGGGACAAGCGCTCTCCGCACCTCAGCCCGGGGACCCAGGAAATGAGGAGGTAAAACGGGAGCCTTCGAGTATACCTTCAAATAGTCTTCAAAAATATCAAATTCCGGGTCTCTTTTAAGCAAGTCCATGTTAGCCGCGTAATAGCTTTCTATCGTTCCCACATCTTTCCAGTAGCCCCTGAAGCGGTACGCGTACATGCCCACGCCCTCACCGAGCATGCGCGGGATAACATTTTTACCGAAATCATGGTCGGACGAGGGATCGTTTTCATCCATGGCCAGGTGTTCTTTTAATACAGACCAGTTGAATATGTAAACTCCCATGGAAGCCAGGTTGCTTGCGGCTTCTTTTGGTTTTTCCTTAAATTCCGTAACTCTCCCCTCTTCGTCTGTTCTTACAATGCCAAAACGCTTGGTCTCATCCCGGGGCACTTCAATGACGGCTATGGTAACATCGGCTTGCTTTTGCCGGTGGTATTCCAGCATCAGGGAATAGTCCATCTTATAAATGTGGTCGCCGGAAATCACCAGCACGCACCTCGGATCATAATGCTCAATAAAGTCAAGGTTCTGGTAGACCGCGTTAGCCGTGCCTTTGTACCACTCCCCGCCTTTTTCTCCCATATAGGGAGGCAGCACATAAACCCCACCATCGCCCACGTCAAGGTCCCAAGCGCTCCCCACGCCGATGTAGGAATTGAGCAGCGTCGGTTTATACTGGGTCAAAACCCCGACGGTGTCTATGCCGGAATTGCTGCAGTTGCTCAAACTAAAGTCTATTATCCGGTATTTTCCGCCAAAAGGAACAGCGGGTTTGGCTATCCTTTTTGTGAGGCAGCCCAGCCTGCTTCCCTGCCCGCCGGCAAGGAGCATGGCAATACATTCTTTTCTTGGCATGCGCGTTTTCCCCTCCTTATTAACAATTTTTAGCACGAGTTTAAAACAGGTTAAACCTGCCAGATCTCCCCGGCATATTCGGCAACCGTCCTGTCGCTGCTGAACCTGCCCGACTGCGCTGTATTGCTGACAGACATCCTCAGCCATTTCCTGGTTTCCCTGTACAGCCGTTCGACCTTATCCTGGGCTTCCGTATAAGAGGAAAAATCCTTCAGGTGGAAAAACTCGTCGTTGTCAACCAGCAAAAAATTGTAGATTTCGCGGAACTCTTCTGCGGGCGCCGGCAAGAACCCGGATACCAGCTGGTCGATAACTCTTCTCAGGCGATCGCTGCGGCGGTATTCTTCCCAGGCGCTGTACCCGCCCTGTTGATAATATCCAAGCACCTCATCCACCGTCAGCCCGAAGCAGATAATATTTTCTTCGCCCACAGCATCTCTTATTTCGATGTTAGCCCCGTCCAGGGTACAGACGGTAACAGCCCCGTTCATCATGAACTTCATATTGCCTGTACCCGAGGCTTCCTTGCCGGCCGTGGAAATCTGTTCGCTCACATCAGCCGCCGGTATCACCCGTTCGGCCAGCGAGACATTATAGTCTTCCAGGAAAACAACCTTGAGCTTATCCCGGACGAGCTTGTCGCTGTTTATTTTTGCGGCCACAGTGTTTATAAGCTTGATGATTTTTTTGGCCAGATAATAGCCGGGAGCGGCCTTGCCGCCAAAGATAAAGGTTCTCGGAACAATCTCCAGCTGCGGGTTATCCTTGAGACGGTTGAACAAATCCAAAATGTGCAGCACGTTTAACAGCTGCCTTTTGTAGGCGTGTATTCTTTTGACCTGCACATCGAAAATGGAATCAGGGTTAACCGCAATCCCGTACTTGTCAAAAATAAGCTTACCCATTTTCAGTTTGTTTTCCCTCTTAACAGCGGCAGCCTTCTCCAAAAAAGAGGCATCGTTAGCAAAGGCCGCCAGCCCGGACAATTGCTGCGGCTCCCCTATCCATTCCGGGCCGAGGACCTCCGTGATTAAAGAACTAAGGCCCGGATTGGCTTTCAACAAGAACCTGCGGTGCGAGACGCCGTTTGTCTTGTTGCTGAACTTCTGCGGGTACAATCCATAGAAATCGCTCAATACCTGCTTCTGCAAGATTTCCGTATGCACTCTTGAAACCCCGTTTAGCCGGCTGCTCCCAACCACCGCCAGATGGGCCATAACCACCTGGTCTTTATTCATTACCGCCATCCTGTCGACCTTCTGCCAGTCTCCCGGGAAGCGCTGCCATAATTCCCGGCCCAGCCTCTCGTTGATTTCCTGCACAATCAGGTAAAGCCGCGGCAGGAGCGTTTTGAACATCTCCACAGGCCATTTTTCCAGGGCTTCGGGAAGAATGGTGTGGTTGGTGTAAGACATGACACCGGTGGTGATGCGCCAGGCTTCATCCCAGCCCATTCCTTCCACGTCGATCAGCAGCCGCATCAGTTCCGGGATACAGAGAACGGGATGCGTATCGTTAAGGTGAATCGCCACCTTGTTTTCAAAATTCAAAAGTGAACCGTGCTTTTTCTTATACCTTCGCAAAATGCTCTGCAACCCCGCCGAAACGAGAAAATACTGCTGTTTTAAACGCAACAGCTTGCCTTCGCTGCTGCTGTCATCGGGATACAGGATCTGGGAAATCGCTTCCACACTTTGTTTGTACTCCAGCACTTTCAAATAATCCCCCCGGGGGAAGGAGGAAAGATCAAAATCTTCCCCGGCCGCCTCGGCCCGCCAGAGCCTTAGGGTATTAACAACCCCGTTTTGATACCCGGCAATAGGTACGTCGTAGGGAACGGCTTTTACCGCTTCATAGTTCTCGTGGATAAAAACAAGCCTGCCGCAAAGCATATCCGTTCGCACAGTGCCGCCAAATCTCACTTCCACAGCCTTATCCGGCTTCCTGATTTCCCAGATGTTGCCGTTGACCAGCCAGTTGTCGGGCAGTTCCACCTGGAACCCGTCCACAATGCGCTGCCTGAAGAGCCCGTACTTATAGCGGAGACAACAGCCGTGCCCTGCTATGCCCATGGAAGCCATGGAATCCAGCAAGCAAGCGCCCAGCCTGCCCAGCCCTCCGTTCCCCAGTGCAGCATCGCTTTCCAATTCTTCCAGTTCCTCCAGGTCAAGGCCCAGGTCTTTTAAAGCCTCCCTGGCCGTCTCCCGAATTCCCCTGTACAGCAGATTAATCCCCAGAAACTTGCCCGGCAGAAACTCCATGGCGAAATAATATACCTGCTTTTGATCTCGTTCGCTGTATAAATTGTTTGTCTTAACCCAGTCCACCGCCAGCAGGTCCTTGACCAGACCGGCCAGGGCCACGTATTTATCGTACATGGTTCCCTCGTCAATGCTTTTACCATGGATCTTTTCAAATTTATCGAGGTACAGCTTAATGAATTCTTCCTTGCTTATCATTTTTTCACCTGTCTTTTTCTTTGATTTGCTGCTGTTTCTTCAAAAAAACTACGGCCAAAGGTGGGATATCCACTTCCACCGAAAAGGGCTGGTTCTGCCAGGGGACCTTTCTCGCCCGGATCGAGGCAGGGTTTTTCCGGCCCGAACCCCCGTATATTTCCAGGTCGCTGTTGAATACTTCCCCATACCAGCCTGAGAAGGGGACACCAATCCTGTATTTTTCATACGCGGCCTGTGTAAAGTTGCCGACCACGACCACAAAATCCTCTCCAGCCGCATCCTTTCTCATAAAAACGATCACGCTCTGGCGCCAGTTGTCAGCCTCAATCCAGCTGAAACCCCGCCACTCGCTGTCGTTTTCCCACAGCGTTTTTTCTTCCAGGTAAAAACGGTTCAATTCCCTTACATACCTCTGAAAGCTCCTGTGCATTGGGAAATCGAGAATTTTCCAGTCCAGTTCCTCGTAAAACCGCCATTCCAAAAACTGGGCGAACTCTCCGCCCATAAAGAGCAGCTTTTTGCCCGGATGCGTCATCATAAAACCGATAAGCAGCCGCAAGTTGGCGAACTTTTGCCAGTAGTCTCCCGGCATCTTCTCTATGAGCGACTTTTTCCCGTGCACCACCTCGTCGTGCGAAAACGGCAGGATAAAGTTCTCGCTGAAGGCATACAGGAGAGAAAAGGTCAGCTTCTGGTGGTGCCATTTCCGCTGGAGTGGGTCCTTGCCCATATACTCCAGAATGTCGTTCATCCAGCCCATATTCCATTTATAATTGAAGCCCAGCCCGCCCGCGTAGGTGGGACTGCTCACCAGGGGCCAGGCCGTCGATTCTTCAGCAATCATAAGCGCATGAGGAAAGTAATAAAAAACCGCTTCATTCAATCTTTTTAAAAAGTCGATTGCTTCCAGGTTTTCTTTGCCGCCATATTTGTTGGGCCGCCATTTTCCTTCTTTCCTGCCGTAGTCAAGATAGAGCATGCTGGCCACGGCATCTAGGCGCAGCCCGTCCACGTGATAGACCTCGAACCAGAAAAGAGCGTTGGAAACGAGAAAACTTACCACTTCCGGTTTGGAAAAGTCAAAGTGGAATGTGCCCCACTCAGCGCTTTCCCCCTTTTCATAAAGAGAAGTGCCGTCAAACTTTGCCAGGCCGTGCTCGTCACGGCAGAAATGGGAAGGAACCCAGTCGAGGATCACGCCGATCCCCTGCCGGTGGCAGTAATCAACGAAATACATAAAATCGTGCGGTGGGCCGTAACGGCTGGTAACCGAATAATATCCCGTCACCTGGTAGCCCCAGGAACCGTCAAAGGGATGCTCCATCAAGGGCAGCAGTTCAAGGTGAGTGTAGCCCATTTCACGCGCATAGGCGGCAAGCTCGTGCGCAAGTTCGCGGTAACCGAGAAATTCCCCGTTTTCTTTGCGTTTCCATGAGCCGGCGTGCACTTCATAAATATTGAGCGGTCCTAGGTAGGGAGGCGTTTTTTTCTGCAGCCAGCAATCATCCCCCCAGTGATAACCGTCCAGGTTATAGACAATGGACGCGCTTTTGGGCCGCACCTCGGAATAAAAGGCATACGGGTCAGCTTTCATAAAAGCCTGCCCGCGGCCAGTGTCTATTTCGTACTTGTAAAGCTCACCTTCCCTGATCCCCGGAATAAATGCAGACCAGATGCCCGAAGGGCTGATTTTTTCCAGGGGACACTTCAAGCCCCGCCACCCGTTAAAATCTCCGGCCACGCCCACCTGCCTGGCCTGGGGAGCCCACACCGTGAACCTCGCGCCGTCTACCCCGTTCTCATTTGTAACGTGCGCCCCGAATTTTTCATAAGCCCTGAACAACTTGCCTTCATGAAAAAGGTGAATGTCATAAGAAGTCAGCTTTTTATGACCCATCATTTTCTTTCTCCGCTTCTTGCATAATATTCAGTCTTTTATGTTCTCTTTTGCTGGCACGTCCTTGAAGAATATATCTGATTAAACATATTTGCTCATTTCCGTCACAATGAGACAAAAAACGCCTTTTGATTCAATCAAAAAGCGCCTCGTTTTTTTCTGATTTCTAAATTATTATCATCGCTTTTATAATCGCTACCACATCTATCTTAACATTACCATTTTTCAACCATTTTTTCAAGCACAAACCTTGCTTTTTTACCTGCCGTTCTGACAATTCGCAAACCATGTCTCATTCTTCCTTCATTCTGAAGGCAAAAGCTCTCCTTCTATTACGGTAACTGCCTGCCCGGCTATCAACACCCTGTCGCCTTTTACGCAGACCTTCAGAATCCCGCCCCGCTTTGAGGCCTGGAAAGCGGTGAAACTGTCTTTTCCAAGCTTTTTCATCCAGTACGGGCCGAGGCAGCAGTGAGCCGATCCCGTTACAGGGTCTTCCGGCACCCCGGCCGCCGGCGCAAAAAACCGGGACACAAAATCATATTCTTTATCTTTAGCCTTTGCTGTAACTATAACCCCGCGCGCCGGCAGCTTTGAAACAATTGAAAAATCAGGTTTTATCCGCCTTACTGTCTCTTCGGATTCCACCTCGATTATATAATCATAAATACTCTTGCCTGTATAGACCGGTTCGACATCCAAAGCCGCCAGCAGTTCCGCCGGCGCATCAACTCTTTCATCCGGCGTGGCCGGAAAATTCATCCATATCCATCCTTCCCTGTAATCAGCGGTAAGAAGCCCGCTTTTGGTCTGAAACTTTGCTGTTTCTTTCATTCTCAAATATCCCTTTTCCCACAACACATGGGCGCTGGCCAGGGTGGCATGGCCGCAGAGGTCAACTTCAACTTCCGGAGTAAACCAGCGCAAATTATACCCGTCGTCAATTCTCAAAAGAAACGCCGTCTCAGATAAATTCATTTCCCTGGCCAC
Source organism: Peptococcaceae bacterium (assembly GCA_024655825.1). Taxonomy (NCBI): domain Bacteria; kingdom Bacillati; phylum Bacillota; class Clostridia; order Eubacteriales; family Peptococcaceae; species Peptococcaceae bacterium. Next base: position 31,613 of record JANLFJ010000028.1, read on the forward strand.
ATCACTCATCCACCTGTCAGTTTGGGGTTTCTCCATAATGCAAACCCCTGCCGGGTTTCCCGCAAACGGTCTGCCGGTAAAAGCGTCCACCTGGAAAATTCTCATATTCTTCTTCCTCCTTTTGCATGTGCCAAATACCCCGCTGCAGCTGCTTCGTCAATAATTCTTACGGCAATGTTCCATAATACATCCGAATTCTCCTTGATTACTTCATTCCTTACCAAGACCTGATCGCAAGAAATATTGTTCTCAAGCCATGATTTCCCTTTCGATTGAAAATTCAACAACAGAGGCTGCAGCCGGTCAAGAGCGGCTGAAAACCTGGCTTCCGGGGTTTTACATTCCTCAAACTCTACCCAGAGTTTATAAAATTCTTCTGCCTGATCCTTAGGAAGCAATCGGTACAACCTGTCGGCGGCCTGACGTTCACGTTCAAACCTGCCGCAGTTTGCCTCCCCATCGTAACAATAGGTATCGCCTGCCTCAATCTCGACAAGGTCGTGCATCAGGGTCATCTTGAGCACTTTAAGCAAATCAATCTCTTCCGGAAAATGCTCGGCAAGAATCAAGGCCATTACAGCAAGGTGCCAGGAGTGTTCGGCATCATTTTCCTTTCGCGAGCCGTCGGCTAAATAACTTTGCCTGAATATTGTTTTCAACCTGTCAATCTCGATAACAAACCTTACCTGCTGGTCAATTCTGCTGTCACTCAAATGGATTACACCTCTCGCCTTCAACCATAACCGGTTATTTGACCAGTCCGGATACGAACTTAAACTCTGATGTGCCAGCTTCTTTAAGCAAATCGAACAAAATGGTTTCCGTGTTGGAAACCACCGCTCCCATTTCACGCATCAAATCAAGACCGCTGGAATAATTTTCTTCTGTGCGGGAGCACACCGCATCTGCCGCCACAAAAACGGCATACCCATGGTTAAGCAGATCCCTGGCCGTCTGAAAAACACAGACGTGTGTTTCCATACCGGTCAAAATCACCTTCCGCCTTCCCATTCCCTCCAGACAAGAAAGCACCTGGTCCGTACACCCTGAGAAAGTCATTTTTTCAAACTTGCATCCCTCTTTCAGTTGGTCGTTTATCTCCGGAACCGTCGCTCCCAAACCTCTGGGGTATTGTTCTGTCGCTATTACCGGGATACCCAGTTGCGAGGCAGCAGAAATCAAGACACAGTTTCTTCCGACAACCCTTTCCCTGTCTTTCATTGCCGCGGCCAAACGTTCCTGGACATCAATCACCATCAGCACCGCTTCTTCCCTGGTTAAAGTAAACTTCTTCATCATGTTCCCACTCCCCTTTTGTTATTCTACCCGCACTGTACCTTTAATCGAGTTTAGCAAAACCTTTTCAATTATGCCTTATACAGCCGCACCCGTTGTGTGAAGCCATTGTATTGTTATACACCTTCCACAGCTTTAGCTGCGTTTTTCCCTAATTCATATGCTTTCTCCATGTATTCATTTTTTTCTTTTGCTTCTCCCTTGCGTGTTACTCCTGGAACTATTATTTTCCCGATTAATTTCATTTCTAAGAAATTCAAGTTTCATGGTCACACCGTCCCAAGCGAATTGATAAATTGTCTTTATCATGAATGGCATATAACGTTCCCGTTTTATTAATTTAAAAATCAGGAGTTAGTACAATCCTTTGCCTCAATCCCCCTTTGTGCGCTTCTTCGTATGCTTCTTTTATCCGGCTCATCGGCATGGTTTTAATAAACGGCTCTATCTGGATTTTGCCGCTGAGCACCATGTTTAAAACATCAGGGTAGTACTTAGGCAGGCAGGCCCAAGTGCCTATTATCTCAGCCTCCAGGGCCATCACCCTGGATAAAGAGAACTCATTTTTGTGCATTCCGAAACCAGCTATCACTAATTTGCCGATAAAGGGCAGCAGTTCTAAAGCGATTTCCTGCCCCGCCGCGGTGCCTGTCCACTCAAAAATCTTCCACCCGTAATGGGAAGGCAATCCCTTACTCCTGCAGTAGGCATAGAACTCATCGCGTACATTCTTAGCTGTCTTGTTCTGGCTGCTAATAACATGAGTTGCGCCGAACTTAAGCGCCCTCTGAAGTTTTTCCTGATTGCGGGCGATGCCAATAATCTCTTGGGCACCCATTGCCGCACAGATCTGAGTAGCATAAACGCCAGCCCCTCCCGTGGCGCCGACGACGATTACCAGGTCTCCCAACTTCACATCTGCCCTTTTAGCCGCTTGATAGGCAGAAGCAACGGCATCAGCAACTACCGCGAGATGAGAAAGCGCTATTCCCTTCCTTTCTTTAATGTAACATAAGTCTTCCGAAGGTACGGCGATATGACTGGAGTTGCCACCATAAATACCCATGCTGTAGCCTGGTATTTTTGCCGCTAGGCATCGGTTCCCCCTCCCAGCTTTACAGATGGAACAGTTGTTGCACGGCATCGTGGGGGGAATGATAACCTCTTTACCCACGAGTTTGGCATCGCCGGCGACAATAGTACCGCTAATCTCATGCCCTAATGTTCGCGGTGTCACCGTAACAGTCGGCACTTTACCATAGAACACATTATGATCCAAACTGCAAATACCGCAACCTGCTATTTCCACCAGTACCTCGCCCGGTTTAAGCTTAGGCACGTCAATAGTGGCTTTCTCCATTTTACCAAGAGAGACCATCTGCCAAGTCTCGATTTTGCTTGGTACCTTTGTCATCATACTTTCCCCTAAAAGCAAGATGCAGATAACATCATCTTATCCGCCCGAAATTCTCTCCCTTCGAAGCTGCGCAATACCGCTTTAACATGAATATGACACTTTTGTATGTGTTTTAGGATATCTTGAAAATCCTATAAGTTGGGCTTTAGAAACCTTTATTGTCTTTCCTAATACCAAAAAACCATGAAATTAATTACAATTGATGTAACGCTTTTTGATAGTCCTTTACAAAATACCTTTTGCCTTTCTGTATTATTTCATGCCCCTCCATTTCTAATAATAACCTTTGTTTGTCTATACCACCTGGATACTTTTCGTTTAACTCACCGCCCTTTTTCAAGGTGCGCCAATATGGTGTTATTTCACTACTTCCTGAATTTTCTCGTTCCTGTGATGCATTTGCAGCGATGTTTATAAAAATTCCCGCAGTAAGCTGACAAGTGAAATCAGCATTATGCTTTTTGGCAAGAAATGCTCTGATTTCATCAGAAGTAATAAGCTTACCTTCGGGTATCCTCTTCATTACCTCATCATATTCGATAGGCGCTGCAATAAGCATATTGCCACAGCCAAAGCGCTTGGCCATTTTATTGTCAGCACCTACAAATTGTACCTTAGGCAGTTCTTTGGTGTTATTAAGTTTTTCATTAAATGATTTTTTGGACATTTCTTTTCCTCCCTCGGTTAGATAATCATTAGTCAAATACTTGTAAAAAACCATAAGACAGAAATATTTTCAGTTCTTGGTTCATTTTGGAGAAAATTGACGGTAATTTGTCGAATCATTAAAGTATGAATAGTACATCAAATACTGCCACAATGACCATAGAAGAACTTCAAAAGCGCTGTGTTGTGAACGGTCAAAACGCTAAACTGACCGCCAAGCTGAACTGGTTTATGGAGCAGTTTCGCTTAAGTAAACACCGGCAATTCGGCGTTTCCAGCGAACGGACCGCTCCTGAACAACAGCAGCTTTTTCTTTTTAATGAGACGGAAGTGGAAGCCCAACCGGTTCCAGCTGAGCCGACCGTGGAAACGATCACCTACCAGCGCCGCAAACAACGCGGCCACCGTGAGACGGTGCTCGAAAACCTGCCGGTTGAAACGGTTGAGTACCGTCTGCCTGTCGAAGAGCAGGTCTGTTCATGTTACGGCGGTCCTTTGCATGAAACGAGCACCGAGGTACGGCAAGAACTTCAGATCATTAGCTATCTCTTCGAAAAACTTCCCAACCTGGATACCAAAGACGAGAATGCTTTTGATAAGCTGCTCCCATGGTCCGAGTCCTTGCCCCTTGTCTGCCGGGGCAGCAAATAAGCCTTACTTGAGTCCCCACCTTACTTGCAAGGTGGGGATTATTTTACGTTTACACTTATACTCATGAAACGCACCTCATTAATAATTGACTTTATAATTAAATTATACCCTATATTAATAAGGTAGTTTCTATCATCGTTTTACGTTAATTACCGCTTTGTTAAGTCTTTATACGTCGACGCCTTCCGACCTTAAGGCGAAGGCCAAACCTTAGCTAGCTCTTAGCTTAGGCCCGGGCGAGCCGGGTCATGCCTGACTTGGGCCGGGGGATGTGGCGCGGCTGCCCCAGACATGTACTACCCCCTGGTCGACTTCTCGCGCTTACCGCGCCCACTGCGTGAAGCCATTGTTGAACTAAACCGCTGGCGCGGTGGCTTTTCCAATTTATTCCTGCCAGTTTATTACACTTTCCTTTATTCTCAATAGAAATAAGGAAGGTGTTTTTTATGCAAGATTATCTTCAATTGATGATGACCTCCATGGAGCTAAGGGGCTTTGCCAAAAGCACTCAAAAAAACTATCTGGCACACATCCGCCGTTTTACGCAATTTTGCGGCAAACACCCTGCAGCAGCCGGCTATGACGATGTCAGGGCTTTTCTTCATCATGCTATTTGCAAAAGAAAACTGAGCTCAGCTTACGTTAATTCTGCCTATGGAGCTATTAAATTCTTTTTTCAGTCGGCTCTATGCCGGAAATGGAATATGCTTCATGTCCCCAGAGTGAAAAAGAGGTCTTTTCTTCCGGTAATTTTATCTCCCCAGGAAGTTTTTCAGATTATTAATTCTACTAATAATCTCAAACACAAAGCTATTCTTTCTACGATTTATTCAGCTGGGCTTCGGGTCAGTGAAGCTGCCCATTTGAAAGTTTCCGATATTGATAGTTCCCAGATGCGTATCTTTATTCGTCAATCTAAAGGAAATAAGGACCGTTATTCGATTCTGTCAGAGAAGAATCTTTCTCTTCTTCGTGAATACTGGAAACTGTATCGTCCTAAATCCTGGCTCTTTCCAGGTGTTCCTGATTCTAAGCCAATTTCTGCCCGGACAATCCAATCCGTTTTTCATAATGCCCTTGTCACTGCCGGGATTTTTAAGGATGTTTCTGTTCATACTCTACGCCATTGTTTTGCTACACACCTTTTAAATAATGGTCCCAGCATCCTGCAAATTAAGAATCTGCTGGGTCATTCCGATATTCAAACTACTTCTATATACCTGCATCTTACTCACGCTCAGGTTCTTGGCCTAAAAAGTCCCCTGGATTTTGCCATTAGGGGTGACTTTGATGCTTGAGTTGCAAGATGTTTTTTCCCGCTTCGGTGTTCGTTTTATTGATTCTCATTTTATTCATTATGAAGGCTTGAATGCTATAAATGCGATTAGAAATTGTAGGACTTCTTCTCTGGGAGGTCATGTGGATGTTTGTGATTCCTGCGGATGTTCCAAGGTCTCATATAATTCTTGCCGGAACAGGAATTGTCCTAAATGCGGTAATTTGAATAAGGAGCAGTGGATTTTGGATCGAAAGTCTGAGCTTTTGCCAGTCCGGTATTTCCATGTTGTTTTCACTGTACCTCATAAACTTAATGGTTTGTTTCTCTCTAACCAGGATTTGATGTACTCTCTTCTTTTTAAGGCGGCATCAGAAACTCTCTCCAAACTTGCTCTGGATAAAAAGTTTTTGGGAGCTCAGATCGGCGTGACGATGGTACTTCATACATGGGGACAAAACCTTTCTTTCCATCCCCATGTCCACTGTATTGTTCCTGGGGGTGGTCTTTCTCCTTCCGGCTTATCTTTTGTGCGTTCGAGAAAAAAGTTCTTTATTCCTGTAAAGGTTTTGTCCAAGGTGTTCCGGGGCAAGTTCCTTTTCTACTTGAAAAAGGCTTTTGTGAAAATCAAATTAAGGTTCTCTGGAGAATCGCTTCAATATGCCGAAAAATCTAGTTTTCAGTCTTTGCTCGATTCTCTATATGATACTTCCTGGGTAGTCTACTGCAAGAAGCCTTTTAAGTAGTCTCATCGTGTGGTGGAGTATTTAAGCCGCTATCTATACCCATAAGATTGCTATTTACAATAACCGCTTGGTTTCTATGGATGATTGGTATGAAGTTTAGCTTCCCCGGGAAAAAGACCCGCAAAGCCATTCTTAACCCTAAAAAAGACAATAAAAAACTACAAGCATAATAAAACGTGCTTTGGGTAGAAAAGTTATCTATCGACCTTTACGAACCTTGTTAAACAGCTAAACCTTTTTCTTTGACTTCGTAACCAAGAGCCTGAAGCCTCTTAATCATGCTGCGAGCTTTGTTTTTGTTCCTTGCTTCTTTATAAAAATCCGGACCATGTTCCTGGTAAAGGCTCTTTGTCTTGAGCATATGGTAAATTGTTGTTACAATTTTTCTTGCAGTTGCAACAGCAGCTTTTTGAGGCCCACGTCTTACTTTGATTGACCAGTACCTCGCAGAAATGTAAGTGTTTTTTGTGTTTGAAGCTGCATGAGCACACTGGCAAAGAAGGGTTTTTACGTAGTTGTTTCCGGCTTTAACGCGCGTGGATTTTCTTTTGCCGGCGCTCTCGTTATTACCCGGATTTAGCCCACACCATGAAGCAATATGATCCTCAGAATGAAACACTTCCATGTCAGGGCCTATTTCCGCAAGAATCGCCTGAGCAGCCGTTTTGTCAATGCCGGGATGAGAGTCGATGATATCAATAAGTTCCTTGTAAGGCTCACATTTTTCATCGATCATGCTTTCCAGCTTGGCAATTTGTGAATTAAGAAAGTCCAGATGCCCTAAAATTTCCTTGATGAGATCTTTTTGATGGTTGTTCAGCTGGCCATTTAAAGATTCAAGCAACTGAGGGATTTTTTGGCGAAGCTTGCGTTTCGCAAGATTGGCAATTGATTCGACATCGTTGCTTTTCTCCTCATCATCGGATATTAATGCAGCAATCATTGCCATTCCAGAAACGCCGAAAACGTCTGAAACAACGCTTGAAAGCATGATATTGCTTGTACGAAGGACATCAAGGAGACGGCTTCTTTCCGATGAACGCATTTGAATCAGTTTTTGTCTGCGTCTTGTTAAATCTCTAAGTTCCCTGATGTATTTTGGAGGGACAAAGCTGCCTTCTACAAGGCCCAGTGCAAGAAGCTTTGCCAGCCATCTAGCATCGTTGGTATCTGTTTTGCGCCCAGGAAGATTCTTTACGTGACGAGCATTAGCCAGAACAATTTCCATTGAATCCTCAAGGATATTGTGTACAGGTATCCAGTTCTTGCCGGTGCTCTCCATGGCTACTTTGGTATAGTCTTCTTCCAAAAGCCATGCTTTTAATTTTTCAAGGTCCGAGGTCATAGTTGTAAATGTTTTGATTGTGTCTTCATACCTTTGTGAATCTTTGGGCCTTAAGGAGACATGCTTTTACAGAATCCTTATGGACATCAAGACCACAAACAACTGGGTTAATAACTTTTAGCAAAGGATCACGCTCCCTGAAATATGTATTATACAGATGTATGGCAGCTCAATGTTACCATTGATTGGTATTCATGCTCTAAGGCAATATTTTTGTGTGCATACGAGCTGGCTCGAGTTGATGGCATTGATGTCTTGCGTTCATTTTTGAACCTTACGTATGCGGGAACATATCAATGGGTTTTTGGCTGTTTTCCACTAAGATATGAAGTGCTGATACAGCATTAAAGAAATTGTTAATGGTTTAACGGATTCCTTATTGTCTTCTTCCATTTATTTAAAAATTCTTCCAAATAATTTTGTATCTTTCACATAGCAATTTTATTTTTATATCTTCGAAACTTTTTGCATCAAAGACTTTTCTGTTCCATATATATTACTTAAGCCCATCATCATATATATTGGATTATTTGTTTCTTTCTCTACTTCGATTTCATTCTATTTAGTTATAATAAATCAAGTCATCAATTTTTTCTTTGAATTGTAAACTCATCAGCAACTGTAAAATCACCGTTGTTTTTGTCTGTTTTTATATAAGAAATACAAATTAATTCAGATTCAATCGATATATTTAAAAATCCAGCAGATGGTAATGTATCGTCCGGATTGTAACCATATTCCACTGCTTTTTTTGTTGCTATACGACTTATTCCAGGTTGGGGAACTAAAATATAATGAATTCCGTCCCTTTGCTCGTTGGCATAAAAATGATCATGTCCATGAAAAACAGCAGTAACATGATTTTGAACAAGCAACTCATGAATTGGCATAGTAAAATCCACTCTGTTTTTATTAAAGGTATATGAACCGTTGAGATCCCTTCCTCCCCATTCAAAATATTTTGAAGCCTGCGCCCCACCTCTGTGTTCTACATCGATTCCACCAAGCAAATGGTGGACAAAGACAAACTTTGTATCACACTTACTGTTTTTTAATATGCTTTCCAGCCACTGATACTGTTCTAAACCCAATGTATCAGACCATCCTGCTGAAGAATCTGTTGTAAAAGTAAAGGCGTCCAATACCACAAAAAGAACATTTTCATATTCAAATGCGTAGTAGTTGGCATTTTTTGTGTCACCTGAAAATGATGAGTTGATACTTGGCATTGGAAAATATTCGTTCCGTATACTTCTCGATAGTCTTTGCTGTTTAGGCCGGAAACCGTTCTCGCCATCATGATTCCCTGTTACAAAATATATCGGAATATTCTTCAGAGGAGACAATTTTTCTGAAACAAACAGAGCCCTTTCACGCATTTCTTCCAGCGTTTCTCCATAATCTCCAAACATTAGTGTATCTCCTAAATCCATAATGAATGCCGGAGAAGACTTAACAATATTGTGAAAGGTTTGATAGAGAATATCGAAATCTGTTTCTTCGTCCATGTGGGTATCTGCCATAACGACGAAGGAAAACGGAGAAACTTCATCAGTATTACCACTTTGGGCTTGAGATTTCTCAGCTTTTGTATTTAACGAAGACAAATCTACAGTTCGTACACAACGCACATAGTTATAAACCATACGGATATCACCCTGCGGTCCCCATGCCTGAGGATAGTCCATCTTGTTGCCGGATTTTGGATCACTGCGTTGTGCTCCCGCACCATGTACATCCATGAGCTTATTATTCATTATCCCTTGTGCATAACCAAAAGCTATATAAGCAGCAGAAGAATACGGATTTTTCCCATCCAGGTGAGTAGTGCTTGTCCAGAAATAAGGATATTGTTTATTGCCCTTAATATCCTTAATCGGGGTAACATTAAATAATGGATCAATAGCAGCCGAACCAGTTGTTCCAGGTGAACGCGTATAATCTACAATACTATGCAGTTCTTTAGCATTAGGCAATCGCCAATCTTTATATCCAGCCAGTTCAAGATTTTCAGCATAAGCAAGTGCTTCCTGCCAATTTAAACCAACCCCACTATCATTCTTCTGCCACATAAGTCCCGTAGCAAGGTCAGTAATCGTACCATCTCCGTTATCAATAAAATTATTCTTACCATATTCCGGATTTCCTCTTACAAGTCTTACATACATAGCATTTGGTCTTTTGGTACCTGGCTTATATTTTGGATAAGCTTTGATTCTTCCATCCACAAAATTTACTCCAAATATTGCTTCTTGCCCATTCATTACTTTTCCAACATAAACGGTCGAAGACCATGTCTGGGCGTCAATTTCTCTTTCTCCCTTGGTAACATCTCCAAGCGGTTGATTGAAGTAGCGGGTATCAATAAACAACCTTTCTCCTGCCTTTTCTCCGCCAGATGTTCCTGTAAAGAGAATAAGTGAATACAGTTCTTTTATAGACGGCACCCGCCAATCATTATATCCTGCAAATGTGCAAGTTTCAGCATAAGCCATTGCTTCTTCCCATGTCATCTTCTCGCCCATGTCCTTCATCCACATTAACCCGGTAACATTGTCTGTTACAGTACCATCCCCATTATCAGTGTAACTAGGTTCATTTCCGCTATAATTAGAATCTTGTCCATAAAATGGATCGCCTTCTTTAGGTTTAGGGATAACATCTGTATCACTGTAGCTTTCCTTAACACCAGTATCAACAATCGGATAAGTCAATGTTACCGAAGAATCATCTTGAGAGCTATTATTAATGTTCAAATCTGCACTGTTTGAATTGGTACTGCACCCAAACTGAATCATAATCAATGTTATCAACAATATTACTATTACTTTCTTCAAGTTATATCACCCTCACTTATTTATTCATATTAAAAAGCATCTCTATAAGATATTTTTAACATACAGTCACTTTATCAACCTACAAAACTAAATAGATGGTTCTCTCTGTGTTTTTATTTGTTCCAATAAATACTTGCCATTATACCCTTGACATCCACAAAATCAGCAAGATGTTTATATAATATTACAGGAGTTATGCAGTTGATGGAAAATAACACCAAAGCATAATCAAAAAATATTT